>JBDKLU010000057.1:0-20005 GCA_039795475.1 Actinomycetota bacterium
TTATCCACAAAAGTTATCCACAAGACGAAAGGACTCGATGATGAGTTCCCCTCGACCCGTCGCCCTCGTAACCGGAGCCGCTCAAGGTCTCGGTCTCGGCACCGCTCATGAACTCGCCCGAAACGGGTTCGATATCGTTGTTACCGACCTTCATGCCGAAGCGGATGTTCCAGCCGGAGTTCTCGATGAGCTTCGCACCCACGGCACCACGATCGCCTACCGCCAGCTCGACATTTCTGACCTGAGCGCGCACCAGGCCGTACTCGAGTACGTCGCTGACACCTTCGGTCGTTTTGACTCGCTGGTCAACAATGCCGGTATCGCCACTCGCCCACTGACCGACATCCTCGATCTTCCCGTCGACATGTTCGACCGCGCCGTTGACATCAACCTACGCGGCACATTCTTCTTGACCCAGGCCTACGCCAATCTCGTGATCAAGCGAGGTTGGACAGGGTTTGATACTTATCGCTCGATCATCATCGTGAGTTCAATCGCAGCCGAGATGGTCAACACTGATCGCTCGAGCTATTGCGTTACCAAGTCGGCTCTCACCATGGTGACCAAGTTGTACGCGCAACGTTTGGCCGAATACGGCATTCACGTGCACGAGGTTCGCCCCGGCTTTATGGCAACGGCGATGACCGCGAGCGCAGGAAACACGATTGTTGACGACTGGATTCGCGACGGTCGTGTGCCCATTGCCCGCTGGGGTAACGCAACTGACATCGGCGAGACGATTGCAACTCTGGCCTGCGGCAAGCTCCCGTACATGACCGGTCAACCCATCTGGGTTGCTGGCGGCCTCAATATGTCACCTGCTCCCTAAGGCGTTCGCCCAGGCGAATCGATTGCGCGAGTTCACGTATCTGATTTCGAACGGCGGACTTAGGTGCCACCATGCACAACGGGGTAGCAGTTTCAAGGCAAGAGGCAAAAGCAGTTGGTTCGTAGTTAAGCACCGCGACATCCTCGAGGCCTGCGAAGCGCGCCAAAGTGTGGCGAACGACCGATGCGTTGGATCCGCGTTCTGAACGAACTTTATTTGCCACGATGACGACATCGGATTCGTTTGTGACCTCGCGTAGGGAATCGAGACAGTGTATGAATCTCGCGATACCGATGACATCCGCCCCGGCCACAGCGAGGACCGTGTCGCACTGACGCAAGATTTCTAAGGTTGCCTGATTCCTTCTCGGACCGACGAGATCACTCACAATCTCTTCGTCCTGCTCAAGGTTGAAGCCAACGTCAACCACAATCGCATCAAACCTTTCTCGGAGCTGATCGAGCGCACAGCGTATGCGTGCATTCGTGAGCTCGGGCCATCGTCTCGAGCTGACCGTTCCAGACAGAACCGACATCGTGGACTTGCCCATGCTAAATACATGACCAACGCGTGCCAGCTCAGCATCGTCAAGCACTCCCTGGTGTGCCATTCGCGCGGCAGCTAAAAATCCGGGAGCCTCATCAAAAAGTTCGAGGTATCCGGCGACAGCGCCGCCATAGGTGTCCGCATCGACCACAAGCACGCGGTTGCCCGCTAACGCCAATTCCGCGGCAACGTTGATGGCCACGACTGTGCGCCCCGGAGCCCCGGTCGGGCCCCACACGGCAATCACATGTCCTGCGGCAGCTTGTGCGCCCTGATCCGAGCCGGATGGCGCAAGGTTTGGAGCCTCCTGCACAGGGCGTGCCTCGGTGACCTCTCCATTTAGAGCAAGTTCCTTCAAGATTTCCGACCAGCCCGCGCCTTCAGTAATTCCTGATTCGAATCCGAAGGCTGACAGAGCGTCGCTTGACCTGCCCTGAGGCATCAAAATGCATATGCGCACAGCCTTGTCGTCGCACATCGCCACGATTCGTAGCGATAAAAAGTCGAGACCGATAATGATGGCATCGAGCTCTGACCTCTCTAGTAGTTCAACCGGATTGCCTGCCACAGCATCGACGCCGGCGAGGGTTGCCGTTTCCATCAGAGCTTGCGAGACATCATCGGGGGCAAAAATGGCGACGCGAGTCACGAGTTGAGTCCTCCGCTCGAGGCGACAACCGTCATCGAATCTCCCGCGGCTAGTGCCGCGAGGACGCCCGGAACCTCAGTTCGAGGAAGCACTATCTCTACTCGAGATCCAGACATATTTGAGGCGGAAGCGACCTCACGGTGAGCGAGGCGAGCCCGATGCATAACGATGCGTGGTGTCGGTGTCGATTGAATGGCAGCCGCGGATCCGGCCTTGGCTGGCGCAGCCCAGACGTCTACTATTGCGCCGTCACGAAGATCGGTCGCTACTTCTGTGGCTACATCTATGACAAGAATCGTTTCGAGCGTCTCTGAGACTTCACCAACGCTGGCGCGAGGCACAAGCTCGCCCGGCTGAATAACGCGAGTAACAACCTTGCCAACCGCAAGGTCAGCAGTGGCTAAATATCCGCCGAGCGCACTTGATGCACCCGCGGATTCGACGCGAACATCTCCCTCGTGGATTTGCTGGCCTTCGACCAGCAGTCGAGTCGACACTAAGACGGAGGCGGAAGCGGATGTCGCTCGAACCAGGCCCCAGACGCCCACCGCCGAAATTGTGATGAGTGCAATGCCGAGGATGGCCCGAAGGTTGAGACGAATAAACGCTTTACGGCTCTGTGCGGTCATGTGGTGATTCCTTTCGGTTTCGATCACCAGCAATCTTCCGAGGGCCCCCATCCACCGGGCGCAAGTTATCCACAGTTTCAGAGGAGCCGACCAGTGGCCAAAAACACCTATCTAGATTGGAGAAATGACCCATTCCGCACTGCCCCATTTTCTGACTCTGGATGTTGTTGCAGAGACGCTAAGTATCACCGTCGAAGACACTGTCTCTCTTCTTGAATCAGGTGAATTGCTCGGCATCCAAATCGGCTCAACACGCAGTTGGCGCGTCGAGGTGAGTCAACTCGAACTGTTCATCCAGCATGCGTATGAGTTTCAGGCACAAGCTGCGCGCTGGAATCACGCCAGCTTTGCAAATATTCCCGAAGTTGCCGACGGACGAATCATCTAGCCATCGAGGCGAAAGTACTTTACGGCTTCCAGCGACAGCCACAATCCACTGAATTCGCGGGGATTTTGAGTCTTATGGCTATGACTCGAAACCTGGAGCTCAAGAAAGTCTCGGCCGACACTGTTGATCTGACCGTGATGCACAGTAGTGTCCGCGCAGAGCCAGCCGCTCTTTCTGCGACGTGCAAGATCACGAAGCACGATTCGAAAGGTGACAACGCCCAAGCGCTTGGATTTCGACCGGTCAGTCTGCGCGTCCGGCTGGGTCATACCCGTTCCAGAGGAGGGCACAGCGAGCCCCCTCACAGCGCGCGAACTGATGACTGTGTACCCCGATTCGGACATCGGGGCAGTGACATCTCCCGCAAGCCAATCGTCACCGAAGTTATCCACAGTTATCCACAGGCTGCCGTGATCTGTGAATAGTTCAATCGTCGGCTTCTCCATGGACTCAGCCAGATAGGCAGTCAACCGCTGCCAGAGAGATTCTTCTGCGCGACGACGACGTTGTTCATCTCGAGCGATGTCGGCACGCGATAGTTCCGTTTCCGTATCGAGCTGTGCTTCGAGGTCATAAAAGAGGTTGTCCCAGCGCATAACGGCAACCCTAGGGAGACAAAGCTGAGAGTTTCCGAGACTTGTCCACAAAGAGCCTGAGTTCTCAGCATGGCGGCGAGGAATTTTGATTTCATGGGGCATCATCATCCGCCCTAAAAGTGTTAGAAACCGAGATTCACATGAGCAACGCAGCTCCTCACCCGACAAAAAACGCCCCCGTGGTCAACACGCGCCTTGCTAGCTACAACGATGACGACTACTTCGGGCCACAACGAACATCTACCCGTGATCTGCCCGATCCAAAGCCACTTGCCGAAAACCTTGCGCGTAGCGTGATGGAAATTCTGGCGGGCGCACGCGAGCTCGAACAGATTTCGCGCTGGGTCACCGACGATGTTTATCGACACCTGGTCACGCGCGTACACGTCTCAACACGAGCTAGAGCACTTAAGAAGATCCCGGTGCAACGACCAGTGTTCACACTTGGCAGCACGCTGGTGTGCGAGCCGGCAGATTCAGTTGCCGAAATCGTCGTTGTCGTACACGGTCGCGCCCGCAGTCGCTCTATTGCGATTCGCCTCGAAGGCCTCGATGGCCGCTGGCGTGCAGCAGCCATCCACGTCCTCTAAAAAGAAGCTCTACTTCTTGTCTTGAGCGCGACGCTCAGCGCGGTTCAACGGCGGCTGGCCACCATCGACGCGCTGACCGAAAGCACCACGAGTCGGCGCAGCGGCAGGACCCGCCTGCTCGGTGCGCTCCGGCACGATCTGCTGATCATTAGCCTGAGCCTGCTGAGCACGAGCCGTAGCAGCCTGCTCCACACGACCGCTCTGGTCACGAACCTCGGCCTGGCCATCCTCAGAAGGAGCCGTGTAGCTCAGGTTGCCCTGCGAAGCACCGGGAGTCAGACCCTTGGCATCCACATTCGGGTGGCTCGGGTCACCCGGAGCCTCCTTGACCTCAACCTCAAGGTTGTACAAGAAGCCAACCGACTCGCTCTTGATCTGCTGCATCATGCCCGAGTAGAGAGCAAAACCCTCACGCTGGTACTCGATGAGCGGATCGCGCTGAGCCATGGCACGAAGACCAATGCCGTCTTTCAGGTAGTCCATCTCGTACAGGTGGTCACGCCAGCGACGATCGATAACCGAAAGAACAACACGACGCTCAAGCTCACGCATGGCCGACTCACCCAGTGAAGCCTCGCGCTTGGCGTAGGCAACCTCGGCGTCAGAGAGCAGCTCGCGACGCATGAACGCGCGGTTTACGCGACCGCGAGTACCAGCCTCGGCGATAACCTCATCGATCGAGATCGAGATGGGGTAAATCGTCTTGAGCTCAGCCCACAGAGCGTCGAAGTCCCAGTCGTCACCGTTGCCAGTGCCACAGTGCACGTCAAGGGTCTCGTCGAGAACATCCGAAATGAAGCTCAAGCAGCGTTCCTTGAGGTCGTCACCTTCGAGGATGTGCGCGCGGTCGGTGTAAATCGCCTCACGCTGACGGTTGAGAACATCGTCGTACTTGAGAACGTTCTTGCGAACCTCAGCGTTACGAGCCTCAACCTGCGCCTGCGCCGAACGAATTGCGCGACTGACGATGCCCATTTCAATAGCGGTGTCGTCGGGCACGTTGATGCGCTGCATCAGACCCGAGTTGAACATGCGCATGAGGTCATCGGTGAGCGACAGGTAGAAGCGGCTCTCACCAGGGTCACCCTGACGGCCGGCGCGACCACGCAGCTGGTTGTCGATGCGGCGCGACTCGTGGCGCTCGGTGCCGAGAACGTAGAGACCACCGGCTTCGATGACCTTGGCGGCTTCTTCTTCAACAGCCTTCTTGGCAGCAGCATATGCGCCCGCCCACGCCTTTTCGTACTCTTCAGGCGTCTCCGACGGATTCAAGCCCTGTGAAGCCAGCTCGGCAACAGCCAAGAACTCAGCGTTTCCGCCGAGCATGATGTCGGTACCACGACCGGCCATGTTGGTAGCAACAGTGACCGAACCCAAACGACCCGCCTGAGCAACGATCGCTGCTTCACGAGCGTGGTTCTTGGCGTTCAGAACTTCGTGACGGATGCCCTTCTTAGCCAGAAGCTTCGAGAGGTACTCGCTCTTCTCAACACTGGTTGTACCCACGAGAACGGGCTGACCAGAAGCGTGACGCTCGGCGATGTCTTCTGCGACCATCTCAAACTTGATGACCTCGTTCTTGTAGATGAGATCCTGCTGGTCTTTACGCAGCATGGGCTTGTTTGTGGGGATGGGAACAACACCGAGCTTGTAGGTGGCCATGAACTCGCCAGCTTCGGTCTCGGCAGTACCGGTCATGCCCGAAAGCTTCTCGTACATACGGAAGTAGTTCTGCAGGGTGACGGTAGCGAGAGTCTGGTTCTCGGCCTTGACCTCGACACCTTCCTTGGCTTCGATCGCCTGGTGCACACCCTCGTTGTAACGACGGCCGGCAAGGATACGACCGGTGTGCTCATCCACGATAAGAACTTCACCGTTCATGACCACGTAGTCTTTGTCGCGCTTGAACAGCGCAATCGCCTTGAGCGAGTTGTTCAGGAACGAAATTAGCGGGGTGTTTGCCGACTCGTAGAGGTTGTCGATGCCGAGGTAGTCTTCGACCTTCTCGATACCTGGTTCGAGCACACCAACGGTGCGCTTCTTCTCGTCAACTTCGTAGTCTTCACCCTCGACGAGCTTCTCGGCGATGGTGGCGAACTCGGTGAACCAACGGTTGGCTTCGCCGGATGCCGGACCCGAGATGATCAGAGGGGTACGAGCCTCATCGATGAGGATCGAGTCAACCTCGTCGACGACGGCAAAGTAGTGGCCGCGCTGAACACGGTCGCTTGCTTGCCAAGCCATGTTGTCGCGCAGGTAGTCGAAACCGAACTCGTTGTTGGTTCCGTAGGTGATGTCTGCCATGTACTGAGCGCGGCGCTCTGCAGGCTCTTGGCCGGAAAGGATCACACCGGTGGTCATGCCCAGGGCGCGGAAAACGCGGCCCATGAGCTCACTCTGGTAGCCAGCGAGGTAGTCGTTCACCGTAACAACGTGCACACCACGGCCGGCGATGGCGTTGAGGTACGCAGCGAGGGTAGCGACAAGGGTCTTACCTTCACCGGTCTTCATTTCGGCAATGTTGCCAAGGTGTAGTGCGGCACCACCCATGAGCTGAACATCGAAGTGGCGCATGCCCAAAGTGCGCTTGGCGGCTTCACGAACGGCAGCGAATGCCTCCGGAAGCATGTGGTCGAGAGACTCGCCCTCGGCAAAGCGTTCGCGGAAGTCCGCGGTCTCGTTGCGGAGCTCCTCGTCGGTCAGTTCAGAGAATGCTTCTTCGAGCTCGTTGACGGCCTTTGCGTAGCCTTCGAGCTTACGAAGGATGCGCCCCTCGCCGATGCGGAGAACTTTGTCAAGAATGGTAGCCACGAGACAAAAGCCTACCGGCTTAGCGCCCCGGCGAGGGGCTCGAGCCTATGAACCAGCTGTGAGCTAGCTGGCTTCTTCTTCGCGAATCCACTCGGCTTTATTGAGCTCGCGCTGAACTTCGTCGAGCACTTCAATGCTGGCTGGTTCAATGTCGAGACCCTTGAAGCCATTCGCGGCAGCTTCTCCGAGGGAAACCTGGTGGTGACCGCCGCCACGGTGAACCTTGTGGCGATCTTTGTCGCGACGAAGCTGTTCGACAAGGTGGTCGATAGCGAGGTCAAACGCGGCGTACTTGTCTTCGCCGTCGCTCTCCGCACGGAGAACCGGACCGGGGCCGACGAGCGTGAGCTCGACACGGTCGCCACCGATCAAGCCTTTTCCGCCGTGGTGCTTGCTCAGCGCCACGTCGAGTTCAAATGCCTGGTCGTTCAGGTGAGTGATGCGCTCGATTTTGTCGGCAACATACTGTCGGAACCGGTCAGTGATTTCTGCGTGACGAGATACGAAGTTGACTTCCATGGCAACCCTCCGGTTCAGATGGCGTGCCGCCCTTTCTGTGCCAGAGCGGATTCGAACCACGCCTGTGTGATGACAACCTACGCCTGTGTAGCTGTGAATGTCATCCATCAATTTTTTCGGCGTGGCGCGATGCGCACGAGAGCTATTGCGCAGACCACGGATGCCCCAGCTGCTTCGAGCGCGCGAACAGCTTCACGGAGGGTGGCTCCTGTGGTCACGACATCGTCGACGAGCATCACGCGCGCACCGCGAAGCGCCACATATAGCGACGTCGGGACTCGAAACAACCCGGCAACGTTGAGCGCACGTTGGTAGAGAGTAAGGCCGCGCTGGTCGCGCCCCCTCGAGCGTTTAATCACGCCGGCAGAACGAATGCCGAGGCGTCTCAGAATGAGCGGAACGGGCCTAAACCCCCGGCGTCGCCACGACCGCCAGGGTGACGGTGGAACAACAAACACATCAGGCCAGCCGTGGCGCTCGATAGCCTGCCTCAGAACTGGCTCGAGCATTGTGGAGAGCGGATGGGACAGCCCAGTACGGCAGTCATCTTTGAACGCCCGCAGAAGGCGAAGGGCCTGCACTTCATCGGCAGAGGAGCTCGCCAACGGCACATCATTGAGCTGATGCCAGCGCACGGGCGAAATCATTGTCGCCAAACACGTGGGACAAAGCGCGCGCGGAGGTTTGTCACAGAGCACACACTTTTCGGGAAGCAGAATCTCGAGCACACCTGCAGGGTGCTGCAACCAGCTGCACAGGCTCGCGCAGAGCGTCTGCCCTGTGAGCAACTGCCGAGGATGAACTACTGAGTGGAACCAACGAGGGTGATTTTGGAGCCGAGCGATTTCCAGCGAGAAGTCGAAGACTGTTCGAAGAGCTCGCCGAATCCGGTCAAAACCCGCGCATACCCGTCTGAGCCAGAGCCATAAACCTGAGATGAACCCAGCGGCGGCGTCAGATCACTGTAGGTGCCGCCGACGGTGAGCACGCGAAGGTTGGGCGCACGCGAATCTGACAGGATTGCCACGCGCATGCTGTCGAGCCAGCTCGCCGAAATCATCGTGCCGAGCGGGGCGACCAGTGATCGGCAGGAACCTATCCGTGATGGCCAATGGTCACTGCCGCGTCCGATTGTTGCCGCGCACACGATGTTCTTAGAGCCAGAAACGATTCCGGCAACAAGTCGAGTCCCATCAGTAGAAAGCGTTAGCACCGAAATCTTGGCACCCTTAGCCCACGGCAGACTGATTGTTCGGTTGAGACCTGTGCTGCTGGTGATGCGCACCTTGGTTGGGTCGTTCGCAGGCACAGTCCACACAAAGCCATTGGCGTCGATACTCGCCGGCAACAGGTCAGAACGATTATCGATGAGTGACTTCAGACGATTCGCTTGAAGCGCGAATACACCCTGCGTGCTATTGGCCGCTGCGAAGCTCCGATCGATACCAATCGTCACAGCGCTCGGATTGAGGCGTGAAACCTGCTCCGACAAGTCGCCCAGAAGCGGAGAAATCTTGCCCCCTTCGAAATAGCCGAATAGGCCATCGGTCATCACAAACGTCGGGCTGTTTCTCTTTGGGCTCACCAATGTTTGCAGCGAAGGAACCGGCTTTTGGCCCTGCAGATTACCCGAGAAGTACAGGTTCACCGCCGAGATTTCAGGGACGCCGACGAGGCTCGACGCAATCTGACGAAGAATCAGATCTGAAAGGGAGTTCGTAATTTTGATTGTTCGAGAGTCGAGGTTGACACTGGCGACACCGGATTCGACCGGAACAGAATCAGCAACCAAATCCGCACCCTGAGGAATCGCGGTTGTCACCCCTCCGGTAGCCGAGAGCCAGGTTGACGGACCCTGAATGAGGGCTTTAATGACGCGAGTGCTTGTTGATACACGAGCGGGGAACCAACGCATATCGGGCACGAGCGTTGAAGTTCCAGACAGATAAAAGAACAGCGGGGTGGCACTAAACACGCGCGGGAACGCTGCCGCATCCATGATGATGCCGTTGGGCCCGCTCGATATGCGCCACTGACCGTTTTCTTGGGTGAAGCCGAAACGGAAACTCGTCGGGGTGATGTCTCTCGAAGTCGTGTAATTGCCTTCTGCATCGACGTGAGCCTGCACATCGGTATCGATCGTGAAACCCGAATCTGAGGTTCCGTCGACGCGACGAGTTCCACCGTCGATGATCACGGCCGCGCGAGGGTCCCAGGAGCGGGCAAACGATGTTGTCAGATATTGGCGGGCAATCTTCCAGTCGCCCACAGGCGAAGTGCCGGCCTCGACGAATCCGCGAAGAATTTGTTCGGGTGATGCGCCGTCACTCGGCCCGGCAGGCAGGTACTGAATGTCTGAGGTGACATCCGTCACCGCCGGCACACCCTTGTTCACGCGCCCGGCATAAGGGATGCCCGTGCATCCGGCCAGCATGACAAGGAGTGCAAGTGCCGCAACAACGACCACAGGTTTTCTAAGCATCGTCGTGACCTCGCTCGAGCTTCAGCGGTGAGGCAGTCCAACGCTTTGACGGATCGCGGGGAACGGTCAAGCGGAAACGGCAACCCTCACCGACTCGACCCCACGCTTCGAGCGAACCGTTGTGAATGCGAGCGTCTTCGAGAGCAATCGAAAGACCCAGGCCGGTACCCCCGATGGTGCGCTTTCGCGAGGGGTCAGCCCGGTAGAAACGGTCGAATACCTGAGCCAGTTGTTCCTCGGTAAGGCCGATTCCGTGATCGTCGACCACGATCGATACAGCGGTCGAGTTGGAGTCCACCTCGACCACAATCGGCTTGCCCTCACCGTGTTCAATCGCATTGCCGAGCAGATTAACGACAAGGCGCCGAATGCGGTTGCGATCGACAAGAGCCTCACAGTGACCACCCGGCGAGACAACGGTGAGAATCGAACCACGCTCGGTAGCCAAGGGGGCAAGTTCATCGCAGACATCTGAAACCAGATGAACAAGATTCGTCGGCTCAAGGTCAAGCTTGATCGTTTTGGCGTCATAGCGAGAGATCTCAAGCAAATCACCGAGGAGACCGGAGAAGCGGTCGATACTTCCGTGTAGTTGTTCAATCGTGAACTTCACCGACGGCTCGAAGCCATCGCGCATCTCAAAGAGGCGGTCACCGGCAAGGTTGACGACGGTCAGTGGCGTGCGAAGCTCGTGCGAAACGTCGGCGACGAATCGTTGTTGCATCGACGAAAGCTCTTCCAGGCTTGTCACCTGTTTTTGCATGCTTCGAGCCATGTCATTGAAGTTGCGGGCAAGCGTCGCGAGAACATCTTCACCCAGTTCAGGAACTCGAGCACTCAGGTCGCCGGCTGCGAGCTTTTGACTCGTGGATGCCGCCACCTGAATCGGGCGCACAACCATTCGCGCCACAAACCACGAGATCGCACCGATGATGAGAATCAGGCACAAACCGGCAAACCACAAAGCTTGAGTCACAAACGCGAGGGTCTTCTCCGACTCCGCAAAGCTGTACGCAATATAGAGCTCGTAGTCACCCGCACTGGGGATCGAGACGAGTGATCCGACGACGACACCCGGCACGCTGACACCGTTTTCGCTCAGCGTCACAGACTGCCAGAACTGTGCTCCGGAACCGCCCTGTACCGACGCACGAAGGGACTGAGTAATGACGTTGCCCGAGAGTTCTTGACTTGCAAAGTCTTGGGGAGCCAGCGGTGAGATTTCGCTACCTGGCAAGTGATAGAACGCCAACTGCGACGAAGACGAGGTGTCGCGGATGGTGACGAGAGATGTGTCGAGAAGATTCTGCACACCCGCGCGATCAGACGCGACGCCCGAGTCAAAGATGCGCTGGGCCGACTGTTGTGCGCGTTGCGACTGGCTGAGCACTTGCTCGAGTCGGGAGTTGAAAAGGTCGTTGCTAATCGCGACAGACATATAAATACCGATGCCACTGATGGCGATACTCGCAAAAATGACTGACAACGCGACAGCACGAAACTGCAGAGAGCGTCGCCACAGGCGTGGCAGTCGTCGGGGCAGACCGAGCCAGTCGATCCCGAGGAACCAGTCAATAAGAGAGCGCATGGTCGTTGTTAGAGTGCGCCAGCCCGGTATCCGATTCCACGCACGGTCGCGACAATCTGGGGGTTGTCGGGGTCATGCTCGACCTTGCTGCGCAGGCGCTGCACGTGCACGTTAACGAGTCGGGTGTCCGCCTTGTAGTGGTAGCCCCACACCTCTTCGAGCAGCATGTCGCGTGTAAACACTTGCGTGGGCTTCGAGGCCAGCGCGGCGAGCAGGTTGAACTCGAGTGGCGTGAGCGAAATCACCTCACCATTGCGTCGAACAACGTGCGCGTCCAAATCGATGGAGAGGTCAGCGATAGTCAGTTGGCTGGCGCTGGTGGTCGCCAGCGGACGCAGGCGAGCACGGATGCGCGCAATGAGAACGCTCTTATCGAACGGCTTTGTCAGGTAGTCGTCTGCACCTGCTTCGAGACCGGCAACGATGTCCTCGCTCGAGTCTTTGGCGGTGAGCATGATGATTGGGGTTCCGGCTGTTTCACGGATTGAGCGACAAACTTCGATACCCGAGATTCCGGGAAGCATCACATCGAGAAGAACGAGGTCAGGGTTCTCAGCAGAGAAAGTCGCAGGTGCAGCCGCGCCGTCGTCGCAGATAACGCTGTCGTATCCAGCATCCGCCAAAATGATGCCCACCATGGTGGCAACACCGGGGTCATCTTCGACCACGAGGATTTTGGGATTCACATTCAACTCCATCGCGAGCATGCCACTGTTGGCAGTTACCTGCTCAGACTAGTAGCACCTAGGGCGAGAGTATCCGGTGAGTTTGCCGGACATCCGCCCCATGCCTCGCTTAGTAGCGGTAGTGGTCGACCTTGTACGGACCCTCGACCCGCACACCAATGTAGGCAGCCTGTTCGGGGGTCAGTGTGGTGAGCTTCACACCGAGTGCGTCGAGGTGCAGACGCGCGACCTTCTCATCGAGATTCTTAGGCAGCACATAAACACCGACCGGGTATGCCTCGGGGCGCGTGTACAGCTCGATCTGTGCCAGAACCTGGTTGGTGAACGAGTTGCTCATCACGAACGACGGGTGACCGGTCGCATTGCCGAGGTTCATGAGACGGCCTTCACTCAAGACGAGGATGCTGCGACCGCTCGGCATGCGCCACTCGTGTACCTGCGGCTTAATCTCGACGGCGACGGCGCCGGTGAGCGACTCGAGGCCAGCCATGTCGATTTCGTTGTCGAAGTGACCGACGTTGGCAACAATCGCCTGGTGCTTGAGCCCCTTGAGGTGTTCGAGCGTGACAACATTCTTGTTTCCGGTCGCCGTGACGAGGATGTCTACCTGGTCGATAACTGACTCAAGCGTGGCTACCTGGTAGCCATCCATCGCAGCCTGAAGAGCACAGATCGGGTCTACTTCGCTCACGATAACTCGAGCGCCCTGACCGCGAAGAGCCTCGGCCGAGCCCTTGCCGACATCGCCGTAACCGCAAACGAAAGCGACCTTGCCTCCGATGAGAACGTCGGTCGCACGGTTGAGCCCGTCGGGCAGCGAGTGGCGAATGCCGTACTTATTGTCGAACTTGCTCTTGGTCACCGAGTCGTTGACGTTGATCGCGGGGAAAAGAAGCGTGCCAGCCTGCGCGAACTCGTACAGGCGGTGAACGCCGGTGGTCGTCTCTTCGGTGACTCCGATGAGTTCTTCGGCGATGGCAGTGAACCGACCGGGCGCAGCAGCAACGCTCTGTGCCAGCAGACGCAAGACAACCGCGTACTCTGCCGAGTCTGCAGTCTCAGGAGCAGGCACAGAACCAGCAAGCTCAAACTCGCGACCCTTGTGCACCAGCATGGTGGCGTCACCACCGTCATCGAGAATCAGGTTCGGACCGATCCAGTCGGCCCCAACTACAGCAGCCTCGGCACTCCAGTCGAAGATGCGATCGGTGCACCACCAGTACTCTTCGAGCGATTCGCCCTTCCATGCAAAAACGGGTGACCCTGCTGGTGCATCGGGGGTTCCAGATCCGACAACAATTGCCGCGGCTGCGTCATCCTGTGTCGAGAAGATGTTGCAGCTGGCCCAACGAACCTGTGCGCCGAGAGCTACCAAGGTTTCGATGAGAACCGCGGTCTGTACGGTCATATGCAGAGACCCGGCAATGCGGGCGCCCTTGAGCGGCTGGCTCGAAGCGAACTCCTTACGCAGAGCCATGAGGCCTGGCATCTCGTGCTCAGCGAGACGAATCTGGTGGCGTCCGGCCTCAGCGAGGGCAAGGTCAGCTACTTTGAATTCCATTTCAGGCATGGTGTCTTCTCTGTGTGGGGTTAGGCGCGGATGAGTGCGAGAACTTCGTCTCGAATAGCCGTCATCGTGGTCTGGTCTGCGGCTTCAACGTTCAGGCGCAGCAGTGGTTCTGTGTTGGATGGGCGAACGCTGAACCACCAGAACGGTTCGGCTTCGCTCGTGTTGCCGACGATCGTGAGACCGTCAAAGTCATCGCTCGTACCACGCGAGGCAAATGCCTCTCGAACTCGCGCAGTGGCAACAGCAACATCAGCGACGGTCGAGTTGATTTCGCCACTGAGCGCATAGGGCGAGTACTTGGCGGTAAGCGTAGAGAGCGCTTCTGGCTGAGCACCGAATTCGGCAAGCACGTGCATGGCAGCGAGCATGCCGTTATCGGCACCCCAGAAGTCTTTGAAGTAGTAGTGAGCGGAATGTTCGCCACCGAAGACCGCTCCGGTCGCTGCCATCTGGTCTTTGATCAGTGAGTGGCCAACGCGAGTGCGAACTGGAGTAGCTCCTAGAGCGCGAATCGTCTCAGGAACGATGTTCGAGGTGATGAGGTTGTGAATCACCGAGATGGGCTCATCGGGGTGCGCTGCACGAGCGCGAGCAATTTCACGAGCCGCAACGATTGCAGCGACCGCCGAAGGGGTTACTGCTTCTCCTCGCTCGTCGACGACGAAACAACGGTCAGCGTCACCATCGAAAGCCAGACCAAGATCTGCCTTGTGCTCGCGCACCGCCTTTTGCAGGTCGACAAGGTTTGCCGGCTCGAGCGGATTGGCTTCGTGGTTAGGGAAGGAACCGTCAAGCTCGAAATACATCGGAATGATTTCGATGGGAAGCTTTGGTAGCCCCGCACCATCAGACAGAACCGCGGGAACGGTCATGCCCCCCATGCCGTTTCCGGCGTCGACGACGACACGAATCGGGCGAATGCTCGAGAGGTCAACGAGTTTGCGCAAGTACGTGGCGTAGTCGGCAAGAACATCCCGCTCTTCATACGCACCGGGAGTGGCTACCGACTGCAGACCACCGTCGAGATAGCCAATA
The DNA here is from genome assembly GCA_039795475.1 of Actinomycetota bacterium. GTDB lineage: Bacteria > Actinomycetota > Actinomycetes > Actinomycetales > Microbacteriaceae > CAIOLM01. The sequence continues at coordinate 14,919 of JBDKLU010000057.1, forward strand.
GCTCGATCGCGAATGGCGGCTAGCCCGGTGTCGAGACTGATTCCTTGTGCTCCCGCACGAGAAAACTTGATGCCGTTGTACTTGGCTGGGTTGTGGCTCGCAGTGAACATCGCTGCCGGTGCGTTCCACGCACCTGAGGCGAAATAGGTTTCGTCGGTGGAGCACAGACCAAGGTTGATCACATTGGCTCCGCGAGCGTTGGCTCCGCGAGCAAAAGCTCGAGCGAAAACCGGTGAGGAATCACGCATGTCGTGACCGATAACAATCGTCGCCCCTGCTGCTTCTACCTCATCGGCAAAACCTGCTCCGAGGGCCTGAACCATGTCTTCGGTCAGTTGTTCGCCGACGACACCACGTACGTCATACGCCTTGACAATCGACGTAAGAAGTGCGGCTTCAGGACTGGTCACTAGACAAGCTTAAGTGACGAATCACGCGCCACTGACGTGGAGCAGAGAAAGCCACTGCATGCGCGTGACACAGGTCATAGCCTTCTGATTGGACCGACGGCGAAAGCGGACCGATCGCTGCGACCTGGCCCTCGTAGTCGTAGGTCAGCGTGAAGCCCGCCGGGCGGTCACACCCCTGCTTGCTGCACGGCCGATTCATAATGCGTTCAGGCTACACAGGCCCGCCGACAGCCGGGAAATGAACCCACGCCAGATGACACGCGTAGCATGGGGGCATGAGCGCACCCGAGCCCGAGGCACAACGCACACCCCGTGCGCGCACTCGAGCAGGCTCGCGAAATCGCCACGGACGCGCCCTTCGCTCGGCAGTCACGGGGCCCCTGCTGCCCATCGTCTACAACCGCATCGAAAACTTCTACACCGTCGTCGGACAGACGCTGCAGTACCTGCGCTCGCTGTGGCCCAACGAACTAGCGAACCTGCACATGGATGTCGCGAGCAGTCCGTCGCGCACATCCACCAGTCGCGAGGTGGAGCGGTGGCGCATCCACCCCGGAGAAAACCGCATCACGCTCTACCGGGTGCCGATTCAGCGCCTAGGTCGCCTGCATAAGAACGACGACTTGCACCGCCAGATGGCGATTGAGGCGGCAGTTATTCACGCTGTTGCTGAATACCTCGGCAAAGAGCCATGGGAAATCGGCCCCCACTCACACGGCTAGCCGTTGAGCCGATTAGTGCGCGTAGATTCGCAGCGCTGAGCTGAGTCGGCTCGCGGGAGCCACGCTAAAGGCTGAGCCTTGGCCAACGGCAGCGTAAGTCACGGTTGCGTACATGCCCTCAGCAGTGCCGAGTTGCATTTTTGAACCAGCAGTCAGCGGAACAACAACGCTTGCCCCAGCTGCCAGTTCTACGCCGGCTCGTTCACCATTGGTCGTGATCGACATCGATCGCGCGCGAGCCGTTGGGTTGTACAGAGTCAGCGTCGGCCGCGGTCCGGCAGGGACCGTAAAGACTGTTACATCGCTCAAGGGCAACGCGGCCGGAATCCACGCAAAGTCGCCACCGGTTTTGCTCACGGCCTTGACTGCTGGCGCGGTCGTGGGAGCAACTGAAGTGCCCGCGTCGCCAGAACCAGCCGCAGCTTCTTCGACAGGCACGAGCGGAGCCGGTGCTGTTCCTGCGGCCTGGATCGTGCGCACTCCAGCGACAAGTTCAACATCAGCGGTCACGACCACTGTGTAAATGCCGTCAGTGGCACCCGTGAATGGAAGCTGCAAAGTGCGGCCAGCCTCGACGCGTGCTTTCACAACGACGGGCTTGCCCGATGGTCCGATGATGTTTACCGAAACCTCGGCGCTCTTCGGCCCAGGAATAAAAACGCGGATGGTCGGCGCGAGGTCGCTCGTAACCGTGCCGCCCTCGCCATCCTGGTCGGCCATGCCACTGAGTGCGACACCCGGAATGATCTGTGTGCGTGCCGGTGCAGCACCCGGCTGGACGAAGTCGACACCGCTTGCCGTAACCACGCGGGTCGTGGTCTGTTGCATCGAAGCAAGCACCTGTCCACCAGTCGTGGTTACGTGCACGACCGGCTCAACCAGGTTTGGGGCGAAGGCTGCCAGCGAAATGATTCGCTGCGTCTTGGCCTTGACGACAAGACCAGCCATGCCGGCAGCATCCACTTGGCCTTTTTCTCCGAAAATCTCAATCGAGACGGTTGCATCGACGTCGAGAACATTCGAGAGCATAAGCAAACTGTTGCGGCCCACTTCGGTTGATCCGCCAACCAGCCACTGATTCGTTGATCCCTCACCACAAGATGCTGCAGCAAGACCCGAGACGGAATCTGCGGCGACTGCTTGGGTCTGAGATGCAGCTACGAGGGTGGGGTTCTCGGCGTTACCGCTCGGGGCAGCGGAGATGATGGATGGGCCAAACTCGGGATTTGTCGCGACATTGTCGGGTGCCGGGAGTGGCGAAATTTCTTCGACGCTTCCGATGACTTCGGTCACGATGTTCGGTGCAGCAAAGCCTTGATAGGTCGTGGCATCTCCATCGCGACTGAGGATGTCAACGAGACCACCCGGGCACACCCGCTTTTGAGTCGCCTGCGTCGGAGATACGACGAGCGAAGCCGGAGTCAAACTCAGCGTTGGAATTGGCGTTACGACCGCCGCAGCAACGACAACACCAGCCAGCAACGCGCCACCGACTCCTGCCAAGCTCAGCAGGGAACTCCTAGCCGTACTAGTTTTCTTGCTCATCATCACCTGCCAAGAGATCGCGTGGCTCAAATGCAAGTGGCTCGCTTGCAAGCCCCTCGACATTGCGACGCGGACGAATGTCTGGCTGCGGAATGCCCGTAGGGATGGCCAACAGAATCGTCAAGATAATGACGAGAAGTTCAATACCCAGTGACAGCGCACGCCAAGGCTCGACTCCAGAAAGGGGAGTCAGCTCAGCACTGGCTGCCGTATCGGGGGATGCAAAGCGCCAGAGCAAACCGAAGTCGGTCTTTCCGACAGCTTCCAAACTTGGATTGGCGTCAAATGCGACCATGGCGCGTGCCGCCGTTTCCGATGCCGCAGCGGTGATCTCACCCTGTGCGTTTGGTTGCGTTGCGGTCAGGAGCACAGATCCGATGCCGTACTCGCGCAGCTCTTTTCGAGAATCATTGCTGCTGAGCGACGAGAGATTTGCAGTGAGCTTCGCCAGAGCTTCGGCACTCGCATCCGAGGTAAGCGCGGTCGACACTGCTGTCGATGAGTTGTCGAGAGTCGCACCTCGGCCACGTTCGAGACTTGCCGCCAGGCCGCCGTCGGGCTGACTCGTAACAATCAGAGTCCCCATTTGAGGATCGTTCATTGCGCGCGCAACCACATACGCCGGAAGTGTCTCGCCAGAAGAGGGCATCACACTCGCGGTTCCGCGAACCAAGCCGATTCCCATCGGCAACGCAAGTATGACTGCCGCAGTAATACCAGCGACTGCGGGGTACAGAGCGAAACGTCGCAGCACCGAAATGCCGGCAGCCGCGCCCACGATCAGAGCAAGCCACATGATGCTGAGCGATGCACCTGCCCAGATCGCGACGGGAACAGAGCCATCGAAAGAGACGCTCACACTGGATGCGGCGATGGCACTGATCAGTCCGGCAACAGCAATGAGCAGCGCTAGCTGGGCGCGAATCGGGGTGGGCGAAAACAGACCTGAAATGGCGAGTGCCGCCAAAATTCCGACGAGCACAATCACGATGATGCTGACCACGGCATTGAGCGAGCCGGGGCCGGTGCCCGTGAGATCAAACCAACCGCCGAGACCGCGCAGCGGGAATCCCAGAGCAAGCTGCCAGTGCGGTGGAGCGATTGCACTGGTGGGCGTTCCTGGGTCAGCGAGCAAACCCAGCGGGTTTCCTCGCAGAATCTGCCACACAACGAGCGGCGCGAAGAGAACGATGGCCGGAAGGGGAATTGCGAGGAAACGAGAGACGTATCGCCCCGTAAGAGCAACAGCACCAATCCATACCAAGAGCAACAGCGGAACAAGCGATGGTGTGCAGGCAACGATGGCAGCAAAAAGCAGGGCTGCCGTTGCCGACGCTGACCACGACCGAACAGCCTTGAGTGCGGCAAAACACAACCACGGAAGCAGCACGTGACTGATCACAGCAGCCGGACGGCCATCCGAAAGAGCCATCAGCAGAGTCGGGGCAAGCGCGTAACCGAGACCGACAAAAGCACGGATGACGGGGCGGTCGGTAAGCCGAGTGGCGAACATCCACGCACCGAGTCCAGCAAGAGGCAAAGCAAGGAACCACAGCACAACCAAGCTAAAGCTCGGGTTCCACCAAGTAAGCGTTCCAAGCGTTGCCAGAACAAAGGTGTACGGATCAGCGGGGGCGGCCATGTTCAAGGCACCTGCGCGCCAGCCGTAACCAATCTGTCCCCAGAGTGCACCGACATCATTGGTCAGCGGCAAGAGTGCTCCCCCACCGATAGCGTGCGAGCCAATCAGTGGAGACATGATGACCACCGACGCGAGAAGAAGCGCCAGAGTGACCCACGCTCCGCCAGATGCCAAGAAGTACAGCGGACGCTGGTGGCCGTGCGCGCGAATACGCAGCGTCTCGCGCATCAAGGCGTTTCGTCGACGCACCTCGGGAAAAGGCATCTGAAGCGATGACAGGCTCGACAGCGACATGGTCTTATTGCGGCGCAGGTTGCGACGCGATCGTCCGATCGAAATGCCGTCGAAGAAAACTTGTAATGCTGCAGCGAATTCACCAGGAACCGCCGTCGGTCGCTTACCGAGAAGCAACCCAATTCCTCGAACGACAGCATTGGGCAGCAAGCCGAGCCAGTGCCAGAGGATGGCGATGCCTCGCGCGTACACAAGACGGCGGTAGAGGGCGGCGGCGCGAACCTGGCGACCGCGGCGAGCCACAGCCCGAAAATCTGTGCCACCTTCTGGGCCGATGACACCATCGAATGCGGTGCGCACTGCGGCAGCGGGCACAACCTCGACTCGGTGCCCGGCGAGGCGCACACGCATACAGAAGTCGAGGGCGTCGTCGACGACTCCCAAGCCCTTATCGAACCCGCCGAGTGCATTCCACACGCTCTCGCGAACCAGCATTCCGTTAGCTCCGACAGCGAGCACATCGCTCAGGTTGTC
>JBDKLU010000058.1:0-6212 GCA_039795475.1 Actinomycetota bacterium
GGAATATTTCGCTGAGGCTGGGGTCTTTGCTCGCGCAGTCTTTGAGCTTGCCGGGCATACCGCCACCCTCGAGCAGACCCTTGCGTCGCGCAGTCTCACGAGCTTTGCGGGCAGCCATACGCGCGGTTGCGGCCTGGATTGCCTTACGGATGACCTCTTTGCCCTGGTTGGGGTTGCGTTCGAACCAGTCGGTCAGCTGATCGCCAACGACTTTCTGAACGAAGGTCTTCGCTTCAGTGTTTCCGAGCTTGGTCTTGGTCTGACCCTCAAACTGGGGCTCCGAGAGTTTGACCGAGATAACGGCGGTCAGACCTTCACGCACGTCGTCACCCGAGAGATTGTCGTCTTTCTCTTTGAGCAGGCCCTTATCGCGCGCGTACTTGTTAACCAGCGTGGTCAACGCGGCGCGGAATCCCTCTTCGTGGGTCCCACCCTCGTGAGTGTTGATTGTGTTCGCGAAGGTGTGCACACTCTCGGTGTAGGCCGTGGTCCACTGCATCGCGAGTTCAATCGAAATGTGCTTATCGGTGTCTTCAAATTCGCACGAGATGATCTCGTCGTTGACCACGTCTGACTTCTTGGTCGCGTTGAGGTACTCGACGTAGTCGGTGAGACCCCGCTCGTAGAGGTACGTCACACCGATGAATTCGCCCTCATCGTTCGTGTTGCGTTCGTCGGTGAGCTTGATAGTCAAGCCTTTGTTGAGGAAGCACATCTGCTGAAAGCGCGTGCGCAGCGTCTCGTAGTCGAAATCTACGGTCTCGAAAATGTCGGCATTGGGCCAGAACGTAATCGTGGTTCCGGTTTCATCGGATGGCTTGCCCTTAGCGAGCGGCGCCTCGGGGACACCGCTGTTATACGCCTGGGTATAAACGTTGCCCTGACGACGCACTTCGACCTCGAGATGAGTTGAGAGAGCGTTGACCACGGAGCTACCCACACCGTGCAGACCACCCGAGACCGCGTATCCGCCGCCGCCGAACTTTCCGCCCGCGTGCAGAACTGTCAGCACAACCTCGACGGTTGACTTCTTTTCAACCGGGTGCTCGTCAACCGGAATGCCGCGTCCGTTGTCAATAACGCGCACGGCTCCGTCTTTCAGGATGGTGACATCAATGTGGGAGCAGTGCCCCGCGAGCGCTTCATCAACCGAGTTGTCGACGATCTCGTAGACGAGGTGGTGAAGACCTCGCTCGCCGGTTGAACCGATGTACATACCGGGTCGTTTACGAACCGCTTCGAGACCCTCAAGGACCTGGATGGCACTGGCACCGTACTCATTTTCATTGGTGATTTTTTCGGATTCAGTTGCCATAAATTTTCGCGCCCTCGACTAAGTAAAACTGCTCTCTCAGTTTACTTGCGCGAGGCTGTGAAATCGGGGAAATTCGCCCCGTGTTGATAGCGATTTTTGCGCGTAATTTCGCGGTTTTTTAGCCATAGGTGTCGCGCGGGCCGCGACCGGGAACCGATCGATTTCCCCGCTTCCACGTGGGCGCATTCGGACCCTTAAAAATGACGCTCGAAATGCCGGCATCCGGATAAATTTCAATGATCCGGGACAGGGTCAGCGAAGCCATCATTCGCAACTGCGTCGCCCACGCCGTTGACTCACATTCAACGGTGAGAACACCGTCATCCAGCTGAACCGGACGCGAGTGCAGAGCCACATCCTCGCCAACAATTTCTGGCCAGGACGCGATGACGTCGGACTCAACCAGAAAATCCGACCATCCGAGCGCAACCGTCAAACCGGCAACAACATCACCAAGCGCCTGGGGATCGCGGCCGGGGCCAAACGGAGCCGACGAACCCTCTGGCGGCGGAGCACTGCTCGTTTTCTTGCGCTTCCAGGTGCGTGAGGCCTTTTTTCTTAGTCGTTCATAGAGTGAGGTCGCCGCACTGTCGGGTGGCTGATTCTCGCTCATGATTGACCCAGCGTACCCGCGTTAACGCTCACCACACGAGTGGCCAAATCCGAGGGCACATCCGCTTGAACCGCGCACGTCACAACCGACTGCTCAAATTGGGAGACGAGCTCAGACAGTTTGAGACGACGATCGACATCGAGAGCAGAAAAGACGTCATCAAGAATGAGGATGGGATCGCCCAGGCTCGACTTATCCCGAATGATTCGAGCCGCCGCGAGATTGAGGGCGATCATGTACGACCAGGTCTCGCCATGACTGGCGCTTCCCTTCGCCGGGAGCTCATTCAATCCGAAGAAGACGTCATCGCGGTGTGGACCAGCGAGAGTTACTCCTCGTTCACACTCTTTAACCCGATGAGAATCCAAAAATGAACGGAGTGACACTTCATATTCCTCCGGGTTAAATGCCTCGCTGACTGCCGATTCCTGGCCTGCAAAGGAGAGCTCAAGAGCCTCGTAATTCATTGCAATGCGAGGGCGGTGCTCCTTCGCAGCAAGCCCGAAATAGGCATCGCGGAGGAGAGGCTCAATGTGTGCCACAACCGTGTGCCGCATCTGAGTAATTTCCCTGGCCAACTGCACAAATTTGTCATTCCACACATCCAGTGTTGACCAATCAGTGCTTCGATGTGCCTGCATCCCAATGGATTTGAGAAGCGTATTTCGCTGTTTCACAACGCGGTCGTAATCACCCAGGGTTCCTGCCATGCGCGGCAATAGGTGAGCACACAAATCGTCAAGATAGTTGCGTCGTCCTCCTGGCTCCCCGTGGACCAGTTGTAGCTGTTCGGGGGAGAACAACACCACGCTGAGATAGTTCGGGAAATCCTTAAGCCGAGCGGTGTTACCGTTTACCTGCGCCCGGTTCGGCGCATCCCGGTTTATTTCGAGCTCAAGTGAAATTCTTCGATCGTTAGCCGAGAGAACGGTACGAATAATGGCCTGCTCGTCGCCTCGGCGGATTAAAGCCGCGTTCTGCGACGTGCGGTGTGACGACAGTGACGACAGAAAATAGAGGGATTCAACGAGATTCGTTTTGCCTTGTCCGTTAGCACCAAACAGCATTGTGCACCCGGGACCGAGTTCAATGTCGGCCTCGGCGTAATTGCGATAATTACGCAGGCTGAGAGTTGAAACTCTCATAGATCACTTACCGAACGAGAAGGCGTGGCTGCAAGAGATAGCGGAATTCATCACTGTTATCCGCTTCACGCGAGGTTTGGCTCGTCAACAAAATGGGGCTTGGCTTCGTTGCAATGTCACTCACAATGAAGCTAATTCGAGTGAACTCCGAGTGAACGGCATTGAGACCGTCCAGCAGGAAGTCGGCCTTCAACGACAAGATAATCTCGTCATTATTTGTGATGGCATCGACGTTTTCGTGCGCTTGCGCCTGGGCACCATTAAGTGATTCGAGCGCGATCTGTCCATTACCAAACGTGAAGCGCATAAATCCGTCTTTTTCGACGACGAGTTTCACGCGACGAGTTGCCTCAATAAGTTCGGCGGTGTTGACCACGGCGTACTGACTGATGCTGTCCGGGAAATGTTTCTTCACCGGCGGAAAGGTTCCCTTGATGAGCAGCGATGTAACAGTCTTGTTATCGGCCGTAAAGGCAATCATTTCACGCTCGTCGACTCGGCTCAGCGAAATCGAAATTGTTCCCGCGTTGGCAAACGTCTTACCGATCTCGTTGACTGTTCTTGCGGGAACCAACGCAGTGAAATCGTCTGCTTCGCCGTTGTCCCAATCAAGTTGTCGCACAGCAATGCGATAACGGTCAGTAGCAACCAGGTTGAGTTTGTTGTCGCTTACTTCAAAGAAGATTCCCGTGATGACCTGCATCGCATCTTCGCGAGCAGCAGCGAGGGCAACCTGTGACACGGCAACGCCAAATTCGTCTGCCTTGACAACGCCGGTTTGCCCGGAAACCTTGGGGATCGTCGGGTACTCATCAAGTGACATCGACAGGAGTGTGAATTCGGATGAGCCACAGGTGACAAGAACCTTAGAATCTTGAGTTGAAATCGTCACTGGGGCGTTGGGTAGGCGGCTCGCAATATCGGCCAACAGGCGTCCAAGAATCAGTACCCGGCCAGGCTCTTCAACTGTGGCGGCAATAGTTGTCGTCGTTGATACTTCGTAATCGAAAGACGAAAGAACAACGCCCTCGGGTGTTGCCTCGATCAAGACACCACTCAAAATTGCAAGGGGGTTGCGGCCCGACAGCAACTTGACGGCAAACGAGACGGCTTCGGCGAGAACGTCGCGATTGACTTGGAATTTCACAGTTCCTCTTTCAACAGACGTGGTCTCCCAATGCTAGTGGGCTGATCGGACCTTGTGGTACGGCATCGTTATCGACTGACTTAAATCTATTTAAGTAAATTAACAATATTAACCATCTGGGGATATGTGGATAAGTCTGGTGAAACCTGCTATCAGGCTGAACTACATCCGTGTGAGATGTGCGCGAGCAGGGGATATTTACCCACAGCCAACCAGCCGAGTTATCAAAATGAGTCTTTTATCCACAGGTACAGATTGTTTTCCACAAGAATGTGGTGTTCGTGCACACGTTATTACGCGGCTATCCACATCAGCTCGTGTAGCTACTGTTCTGTTTGATTCGGTTTGAAACCTCAGTGACCTGGTTGTAGATCGACCGGCGCTCTTTCATAAGATCGGCAATTTTCTTGTAAGCGTGCATCACGGTGGTGTGATCACGTCCGCCGAAAAGCTGACCAATCTTGGGTAGTGACAGGTTGGTCATTTCTCGGCATAAGTACATGGCGATTTGTCGTGCGGTGGCAATCGCCTGAGCACGTGAAGATCCAGTGAGTTCGTCAACCGAGAGACGGAAATAGTCGGCAGTGTTATTCATGATTTCGACGGGGCCAACCATGTTGGTTTCGTCGAGAGTGATGACATCTTTGAGAACAGTTTGAACCAGGGCGAGATCAACCGGCTGCTTATTTAGGTTGGCAAAAGCCGTAACACGAATGAGGGTTCCCTCGAGTTCGCGAATATTGCTCGTGATCTTGCTGGCCATGTATTCCAAGATCGCGTCATCCACATTAAGACGTTCGCGTTCGGCCTTTTTGCGAAGAATTGCAATTCTTGTTTCAAGGTCAGGCGTCTGAACATCAGTGATCAAACCCATCTCAAATCGCGTTCGCATCCGATCTTCGAAACCAGTCAGATGGCGCGGAGGAACGTCGCTGGTAATGACGACCTGCTTATTGTGATCGTGGAGGGTGTTGAAAGTGTGAAAGAAGGCTTCTTGGGTTTCAGCTTTACCCTGCAAGAACTGGATGTCGTCGATGAGAAGAATGTCGACATTGCGGTAACGCGCTTGGAATGCGGCGGCGCGGTTGTTGGCAATCGAGTTGATGAAGTCGTTGGTGAATTCTTCAGAACTGACGTAGCGGACACGCGTTTGAGGTGCGAGGGTCAGCGCGTAGTGGCCGATTGCGTGAAGAAGGTGAGTTTTACCCAGCCCAGAGGATCCGTAAATGAAGAGAGGGTTGTAGGCCTTAGCTGGAGATTCGGCGACTGCGACCGCCGCGGCGTGAGCGAAACGGTTGGAACCACCGATGACGAAAGTGTCGAATTCGTACTTGGGATTGAGGCGACCACTGGTGTCGGTAGGAACAATGACGGTTGGGCTGGTGTCTGGTTCTCGAACATCCGGCTCGAGTGACTCGGTAGTCGTCAGTTCGATGTCCGGATTGACGATGACTGCAAAGGTGGTGATTTCGGCGTCCGGCCCGAGCGAGCCAATGGCGGCATGGAGCGGTTGACGAAGGCGTTCTTCAATCATGCTGCGCGTGAACTCGTTAGGCACCTCGAGATAGATGGTTCCTCCCATCACGCCCTTGGGCTCGATCAGGCTTGCGAAGCCATAGAGCGGAGCGGTTACCGCGGGGTCGTTGGCGAGTGCAAGCAAGATCGTGTTCCACGCGAACTTGACTTCGTCTTCAGTCACTGGCCCCTCCCTGGGTGAATAGTTATCCACCTGTTTATCAACAGGCAAAACCCGAGGCCACTAAGGCTTACACAGGTTGGGGATAACTTTCTCGACGGTAGCGAAGACCGCCCCCGAGAGCAAGTCCGTGTTTTGAACGACTGGCTCAGTTTGACCCGGGGGCATTAAAGCGCGTAAATTAAACAAGTTGTCGTCTAGTGATTGTGGGCGGCTTAAAGACTTCGCGGCGTGGCCGCGTGATCACTGGAGTTATAAATGACTAAGCGTACGTTCCAGCCGAACAACCGCCGTCG
>JBDKLU010000059.1:0-8535 GCA_039795475.1 Actinomycetota bacterium
GCGTGCAGGTCGCCACGCTTGGCGAACGTTACGAGACGCTCAGCCAGCGGACGAAGACGCTTGGCCTTGGTCTCGGTGGTCTTGATGGACTTGTGAGTGAACAGCGCGGAGGCGAGGTTCGCGAGCAGCAGACGCTCGTGAGCGGGACCGCCACCGAGACGAGGACCCTTAGTTGGCTTAGGCATTTCTTATTTCTCCAGTATCAAAAAGTCGTAGGGGAAGTGCGGGCCTAAGCCTGCTCTTCTTCCTCGTAGCCGTAGAAGTGAGCTCCGTCGAATCCGGGAACGGAATCCTTGAGCGAAAGACCCATCTCGATGAGCTTGTCGCGGACTTCGTCAACCGACTTCTGGCCGAAGTTGCGGATGTTCATGAGCTGGTGCTCAGACAGGGCAACGAGCTCGCTGACCGTGTTGATGCCTTCACGCTTGAGGCAGTTGTACGAGCGAACCGAGAGGTCCATGTCTTCGATCGGGATCGAAAGCTCGGAGCTGATGAGCTGGTCAACCGGAGCCGGTCCGATTTCGACACCCTCAGCTGCGGTGTTGAGTTCGCGTGCCAGACCGAAGAGCTCGGTCAGGGTGCGACCAGCCGAAGCCATTGCGTCACGCGGGGTGATTGCAGGCTTGGTCTCAACGTCAACAACCAGGCGGTCGAAGTCGGTGCGCTCACCGGCACGAGTTGCCTCGACGCGGTAGGTCACCTTGAGAACGGGCGAGTAGATCGAGTCGACAGGAATCTGTCCAGCCTCGGAGAATTCGTTGCGGTTCAGAACCGACGAAACGTATCCACGACCACGCTCAATGGTCAGCTCGAGCTCGAACTTGGCCTTGTCGTTGAGGGTCGCGATGACGAGCTCGGGGTTGTGAATCTCTACACCGGCAGGAGCCGAGATGTCAGCAGCGGTCACAACACCAGCACCCGACTTGCGCAGGAATGCGGTGATGGGCTCGTCGTTCTCGCTCGAAACCACGAGGGTCTTGAGGTTGAGGATGATTTCGGTGACGTCTTCTTTAACACCAGGGATGGTGCTGAACTCGTGCAGCACACCGTCGAGACGGATGCTGGTGACAGCAGCGCCGGGGATCGACGAAAGAAGGGTGCGGCGAAGCGAGTTTCCGAGAGTGTAACCAAAGCCGGGCTCGAGCGGTTCGATAACGAAACGCGAGCGACGACCTTCTTCGAGTACCTCTTCAGAGAGCGTGGGGCGCTGTGCAATGAGCACTGTTTTTTCCTTTCGGCTAAGAGTCCGCTATATGACTCTTGCGTGAGCGATGTATTGAGTTGTGAAACGTGAGCACCTGTCGGTGACCGCCGAAACGGCCACCGGCAGGAGCCAAGAACTAACTAGACGCGGCGACGCTTGGGCGGACGGCAGCCGTTGTGAGCCTGAGGCGTCACGTCGCTGATCGAACCGACCTCGAGGCCTGCAGCCTGAAGCGAACGGATGGCGGTCTCGCGTCCCGAACCCGGGCCCTTGACGAAAACGTCAACCTTCTTCATGCCGTGCTCCTGTGCCTGACGAGCAGCCGACTCGGCTGCCATCTGTGCGGCGTAGGGGGTCGACTTACGCGAGCCCTTGAAGCCCACGTGACCCGACGAGGCCCAGCTGATTACGGCACCGGTCGTGTCAGTGATCGACACGATGGTGTTGTTGAACGTGCTCTTGATGTGGGCCTGGCCCACAGCAACGTTCTTCTTGTCCTTTTTACGCGGCTTGCGAACTGCCGACTTAGGTGCTGCCATTTAAATTCTCCTAAAACCTGTTTATGAAGGCGTGGCCGAGGGCTACTTAGCCTTCTTCTTTCCGGCGACGGTACGCTTCGGTCCCTTGCGGGTACGTGCGTTGGTCTTGGTGCGCTGTCCACGAACGGGCAGGCCCTTACGGTGACGCAGACCTTCGTAGCTACCGATCTCAACCTTGCGGCGGATGTCAGCTGCTACCTCACGGCGCAGGTCACCTTCGACGCGGAAGTTGGCTTCGATGTAGTCACGAAGAGCAACGAGCTGGTCGTCGGTCAGGTCCTTGACGCGGATGTCTCCGCTGATTTTGGTGTCTTCAAGAGTCTTGAGGGCGCGAGTGCGGCCAACACCGTAGATGTAAGTGAGTGCGATTTCCACGCGCTTTTCGCGGGGAATATCTACTCCGGCGAGACGTGCCATGAGGCATCTCCTTCGGTTTGTGAGAGGTATTGGGCAGTTCCGGTGCCTGGGCCTCTCCCCAAGGTGTCCCCCGCTGCGAGAGCGAGTTATTAGAACTGCTGGATGTATTCAGTTATAAAACTTGGGTTATTAGCCCTGGCGCTGCTTGTGGCGAGGGTTCTCGCAGATAAACATCACGTTTCCTTGGCGGCGGATGACCTTGCACTTGTCGCAGATCTTCTTAACGCTGGGGTTTACCTTCATGATGTTTCCTTATCGCTGTCTTCGTGCCCGGATGGGCCGTTACTTTTCAGTGCTGGTTACTTGTATCGATAAACGATGCGACCGCGGGTCAGGTCGTATGGGCTGAGCTCTACAATCACGCGGTCCTCCGGGAGGATACGAATGTAGTGCTGGCGCATCTTGCCCGAAATGTGGGCAAGGACCTTGTGACCGTTGGCTAGCTCCACGCGGAACATGGCATTCGGCAACGCCTCGGTGATCGAGCCTTCGATCTCGATGACGCCGTCTTTCTTTGCCATAAACTCACTGTCGCTAGGTAGGTTTCACACTGATCGTGCGGGTGGTTTTTTGGTTTGTGGTGACACGCCAAAGGCATGGCAACACGCACCAAAACTCAAGTCTATGTGGTATTCACCCACTACGCCAAATCAGGCGAAGGGCGTTGGTGTGATTCCGAAGGGTTTCAGACCCGCTGCGCCGCCGTCAGGCTCGGTCGTGACCCAGATTCCGTCTTTGTGTACAGCAACGGTGTGCTCCCAGTGGGAGGCCATGCCGCCGTCTTCAGTGATGACGGTCCACTCATCCTCGGCAACATAGCTATCGGGGCTACCGGTGACGACCATGGGCTCAATCGCAACGACAAGTCCAGGCTTTACCTCGGGCCCGCGCTGCTTGACGCGGTAGTTGAAAACTGGTGGGTCTTCATGCATCGATTTGCCGATTCCATGACCGATGTAGTCGGTCAGGATGCCGTAACGGTGGCCGACTTTCTGCCCTTCGAGCTCGATGTAGCCCTGAATGGCGTCGCCAACCTCGTTGAGGTACTTGGCCTGAGCCAGGCGAGCGATGCCCGCCCACAAGGAACCCTCTGTGATTCGAGAAAGCTGTTCGCGCTCGGCAACCACCTCGGGGCGCGTAGGATCAGGCACGACAACCGTGATAGCAGAGTCGCCGTTCCATCCGCCCAAAATGGCACCGCAGTCGATCGACACGATGTCACCCGGTTGAAGCACGTAGTCGCGCGGGATGCCGTGAACGATTTCGTCGTTGACCGAAGCGCACACCGTGTGGCGATATCCAGGCACGAGTTTGAAATTGGATGCGCCACCAAACTCGATGATCGCCGCTTCAGCGGCAGCATCAATCTGCGCAGTTGTCGAGCCGGCAACGATGAGTTTGCGGGCAGCAACCAATCCAGCGTGCGTAGCCAATCCGGGCGCAACCATTTTGCGTAACTGGTCAGGATTCTTGTAGATACCCGAGTTAAAGATGGCCACGGTTGCGCTCGTAAGGTCGCGAGAAAACTAGGCGGTAATGCCGCGAGCAGCCAAAGCGCTCAGGATGCGCTCGGTGACTTCGGCAACCTGACCGAGTCCGTCAACGGTTACGACCAGATCACGAGCTTCGTAGACGTCGATGAGCGGTGCGGTCTGCTCTGCGTAGACAGCCATGCGGTGGCGAATGACCTCTTCGGTGTCGTCGGCGCGACCCTGCTCTTGTGCACGCTTGAGCAAACGGGCGACAACCTCGTCGGTGTCGGCAACGATCTGCACTACGACATCGAGTGCCTTACCGTCGGCAGCCAAAACCTTGTCGAGTTCGACAACCTGGTCAGGGGTGCGAGGGTAGCCATCGAGCAGGAACCCTTCTGCGGCATCAGCCTCAGCCAGTCGGTTCGCGACGATGGCGTTGGTGATCTCATCTGGCACGTACTCGCCTGCATCCATGATCGCCTTGACCTTGAGACCAAGTTCGGTCTGGTTCTTCACGTTGGCACGGAAGATGTCGCCGGTCGAGATTGCGGGAATCCCAAAAGTCGAAGCAAGAACCTCGGCCTGGGTGCCCTTACCTGCACCGGGAGGCCCAATCAAAAGGAGACGGCTCATCGCAGTAGCCCTTCGTAGTGACGCTGCTGGAGCTGCGAGTCAATCTGCTTGACCGTCTCGAGACCAACACCGATAACAATCAGGATGGACGTTCCACCGAAGGGGAACTGGCTGTTTGCGCCAACGAGGGCCAGAGCAATCAGCGGGATAAGTGCGACCAGACCCAGGTAAATCGAACCAGGAGCGGTGATGCGGGTCAGAACGTAGTCGAGGTACTCGGCAGTGGGGCGACCGGCACGAATACCGGGGATGAAGCCACCGTAGTTCTTCATGTTGTCGGCGACCTCTTCAGGGTTGAAGGTGATGGCGACGTAGAAGTAGGTGAAACCCACGATCAGCAGGAAGAACAATGCCATGTAGATGGGGTGGTCACCACGGGTGAGGTAGTTCTGAATCCAGACGACCCACTCGGCAGGAGCCTTGCCTGCAGCTGGCTGGTTGAACTGAGCGATAAGTGCGGGCAAGTACAACAGCGACGATGCGAAGATGACGGGAACCACACCGGCCATGTTGACCTTGATGGGGATATACGTGTTGTTGCCACCGTAAGTACGACGACCCACGATGCGCTTGGCGTACTGAACTGGGATGCGACGCTGTGACTGCTCAACGAAGACGATGAGTCCGACGATGACCAGGCCGACTGCCAAAACGATGAAGAACGTGTTGGGGCCCTTGGCGTTCCAAATCGACATCATCGAGTTGGGGAACTGCGCTGCGATCGAGGTGAAGATCAGCAGCGACATACCGTTGCCGATACCCTTCTCGGTGATGAGCTCGGCCATCCACATGATGAGACCGGTACCCGCGGTCATGGTGATAACCATGAGCAGGATTGCGTACCACGCGTCATTGGTCAGAAGCTGCGAGCACTCAGGTGCAGAAGAGCCACTGAAGAGTGCGCCACTGCGAGCAACAGTAATAAGAGTGGTGGACTGGAGAATACCCAGTGCGATTGTGAGGTAACGGGTGTACTGGGTGAGCTTGCTCTGCCCAGCCTGGCCCTCTTTGTGAAGAACCTCGAAGTGTGGGATGACCACACGAAGCAGCTGGATGATGATCGACGCCGTGATGTACGGCATGATTCCCAGCGCGAAGATTGACAGCTGGAGCAGTGCTCCACCGCTGAAGAGGTTGACCAGCTCGTACAGTCCAGAAGCGTTCTGGTTTGCTGCGAGACATGCCTGGACGTTGTTGAAGTCAACGAACGGTCCGGGGATGAACGAGCCGAGACGGTACAGGGCGATAATGCCAAGCGTGAAACCGATCTTGCGACGAAGATCGGGGGTGCGGATAATCCGTCCGATAGCGCTAAACAACGTTAAGACTCCTGAATACCGTGTGATGTAACGTTGCTGGCTCTCCCTGACGGAAGAGCCAGCAACATTTACGTCTTGTTCGGATGACGCCTAGTGGCTACTTGATGGAACCACCGGCGGCAACGATCTTCTGCTCAGCCGAGCTCGAGACCTTGTCAACCGATACGTTCAGCTTAACCGAGATGTCGCCGTTGCCAAGAACCTTGACCTTCTCGTTCTTACGAACTGCGCCCTTAGCGACGAGGTCAGAAATCGTGACCTCTCCACCTGCGGGATAGAGCTCAGCGAGCTTCTCCAGGTTGACAACCTGGTACTCGACGCGGAACGGGTTCTTGAAACCACGGAGCTTCGGGGTGCGCATGTGCAGTGGCATCTGACCACCCTCGAAACCAACCTTGACCTGGTAACGGGCCTTGGTTCCCTTGGTACCGCGACCTGAGGTCTTACCCTTCGAACCTTCACCGCGACCTACGCGGGTACGGTCCTTCTTGGCACCCGGTGCCGGACGAAGGTGGTGAACCTTGAGCAGCGAGACCTTGGGCTCGTCAGCAGCAGCCTTCTTAGCAGCAGGCTTTGCAGCGGCCTTAGGAGCAGCAGCTGCGGGAGCTTCTGCCTTCTCGGCCTTTTCAGCAGCGGGCTTTGCAGCAGCCTTGGGAGCGGCAGCCTTTGCAGGTGCCTTCTCGGCGGCAGGCTTTGCCGCAGCCTTGGCAGCAGGTGCCTTAGCGGCAGCAGCCTTGGGTGCAGCAGCCTTTGCGGCGGGCTTTTCAGCCTTTTCGTTTTCAGCCATTAGTCAATCTCCTCGACTTTGACGAGGTGCGCGACAGTCTTGACGTAACCACGGGTTACGGGGCTGTCTTCCTTGACGACGATGTCGCCAATGCGCTTGAGACCCAAGCTGCGAAGGGTGTCGCGCTGGTTCTGCTTCTCGCTAATTACGGACTTAATCTGGGTGACCTTCAAGCGTGCAGCCATTATGCACCAGCCTTTGCTTCGGCCTCTGCGCGCACGAGGCGAGCAGGAGCAACCTGGTCAAAGTCCAGGCCACGGCGAGCGGCAACTGCGCGCGGCTCTTCGAGCTGCTTGAGTGCTGCGACCGTTGCGTGAACGATGTTGATCGTGTTGGACGAACCGAGTGACTTGCTCAGAACGTCGTGGATGCCAGCGCACTCGAGTACGGCGCGAACCGGACCACCGGCGATAACACCGGTACCAGCAGCAGCCGGACGAAGGAGTACAACACCAGCAGCAGCCTCGCCCTGTACGGGGTGAGGGATCGTGTTGCCGGTACGGGGCACGCGGAAGAAGTTCTTCTTTGCGTCCTCGACACCCTTCGAGATAGCCAGGGGCACCTCCTTGGCCTTGCCGTAACCGACGCCCACCATACCGTTACCGTCACCGACGACGACGAGAGCGGTGAAGCTGAAGCGACGACCACCCTTGACAACCTTCGAAACACGGTTGATGGTGACGACGCGCTCCAGGAACTGGCTCTTTTCAGCGTCACGGTCACGCGAACCACGGTCGCGGTTGGGGTTACGCTCGCGGCTTCCGCGACGTGCCTCACGAGGCTCGTTTGCGGTGTCAGCGACAACCTCAGCAGCAACCTGCTCGGCAGCCTGCTCGACTACTTCTGCAGACACTTCGGTCTCCTTAATTTCCTCGCTCACAGGCTCAGACCACCCTCTCGTGCTCCTTCAGCGATCGCTGCGACACGACCGGCGTACTTGTTTCCGCCACGGTCAAAGACGACAGCAGTGATGCCGGCCTTCTTTGCGCGCTCAGCGATGAGGGCACCAACCTGGTGGGCCTTCTCGGTCTTGTTTGCGGTCGATCCACGAAGTTCGGTCTCGAGCGTCGAAGCCGACACGAGGGTGTGGCCCTTAGCGTCATCGACGAGCTGAACGAATACGTGGCGAGCCGAACGGTTGACGACGAGACGCGGGCGAAGCTCCGTGCCTTCAATCTTCTTACGAAGTCGTGCGTGCCTGCGGTCGCGGGCAGCGGACTTGCTCTTACCTCGGGTTCCGAGTGCCATGGCTACTTACCAGCCTTTCCGGCCTTGCGGCGAACAACTTCGCCTGCGTAACGCACACCCTTGCCCTTGTAAGGCTCTGGCTTGCGAAGTTTGCGGATGTTTGCAGCGACCTCACCGACGGCCTGCTTGTCGATGCCGACGACGGTCACCTTGTTGTTGCCCTCAACCTGGAAGGAAATACCCTTGGGCGGGTCAACGGTGATCGAGTGCGAGTAGCCGAGTGCGAACTCGAGCGACTCACCCTTGGCGGCAACACGGTAACCCGTGCCGACAACCTCGAGGCCCTTGGTGTAACCCTGGGTTACGCCAATGATCTGGTTGTTGATGAGAGTACGGGTCAGACCGTGCAGCGAACGCGAGAGGCGCTCGTCGTTCGGGCGAGTAACCAGAACCTGGTTCTCTTCGATTGCGACGGTGATAGGAGCCGAAACAACGAGCGAAAGCTCGCCCTTGGGGCCCTTAACCGAGACGTTCTGTCCGTCGATGGTGACGGTTACGCCACCGGGAATGTCAATGGGGAGACGACCAATACGCGACATGTCGGATTACCAAACGTAGGCGATAACTTCTCCGCCTACACCCTTCTTCTCAGCCTGACGGTCAGTGAGAAGACCGGAGGAGGTGGACAGGATGGCAACGCCGAGTCCGCCGAGAACCTTGGGGATCTCGTTCGACTTTGCGTAAACGCGAAGACCGGGCTTCGAAACTCGCTTGATGCCGGCAATCGACGGCTCGCGGTTCGGACCGAACTTCAGTTCGAGTGTGAGGGTCTTGCCGACGCGTGCGTCAGAGACCTCGTAGCTAGCAATGTAACCCTCGCTCTTGAGGATCTCAGCGAGACCCGTCTTGAGCTTGCTGTGCGGCATCGACACGGAGTCGTGGTGTGCCGAGTTAGCATTGCGCAGTCTGGTCA
>JBDKLU010000060.1:0-20182 GCA_039795475.1 Actinomycetota bacterium
GGGGTGAAATATCCGCAGCCGAGTTGATTCGGCAGTCGCTCCGGATGCGCCCAGACCGACTCATCATTGGTGAGTCTCGTGGTCACGAAATGCTTGACATGCTCAGAGCCTTCACGACGGGGCATTCTGGTGGAGGCACCACCCTTCACGCAAACTCCCTTGAAGATGTACCTGTGCGACTTGACTCGCTCGGTGCGCTCGCAGGAATGGAATCCTCGGCTCTGGCTCGACTCGCACAGTCTGCAATCGATCTGATCGTGCACATTGATCGTCGAGGCAGCGACCGAAAATTGACGATGGGTCGATTTGAGCTTGAGGGCGAGTGGTTGGCAATTCGCGAAATTACGCTTCTCGATGACTGAAACGCAACTGAACGAAATCACAATTCGTGTGCGAGAAATGGCTGCGCTTGCAGAGGCAGGCATCCCTGTTCCATTCGACAGATGGCTCCAGGCGGTGACTGAACCTGGCTCTGTTGAGGCGGTTGTTGTGTGCACTCTTCAGGTCGCTCGCGACTCGGGCGCACCCATCGCCCCCGTGCTCACGCGACTTGCCACCTTCTGCGATCGCCTCGACGGTACTGCGCGAACTGTCGCAGAAGCCGTTGCCGGTCCACGAATGGCCCGACGGATCATCGTGCTTCTTCCGTTTCTCGCTCTTCCGCTGACGTGGTTGCTTGGCTTTGACTCTGTTGGTGTCTTGATTGGAAGCCCGGTTGGTTGGGCACTGCTGGTGCTCGCAACGGGCCTTACCTGGCTCGGGCACTCATGGACTCGACGCATGATCGCTCGTGCACAATCCATTGCTCCAGCACCAGGCTTTTATCCACGAGTGGTTGGAATCGCGCTTAGCGCTGGCGTTGGAATCTCACGAGCGCGCGCAATGTCATGGAGCGCAATTAACGACAACGAGCTCGACAGCTTCGTCGAGTCGAGTGAGATTGATGCAAGTGAAGATTTCATTCGGGCTGCTCAACGCACCGGGATTCCGGTAACGGCAGGACTGGTCGCCCTGGAGGCTCGCTTTATTGATCAGTGTCTGCACGAAGCCGCGGTTCGAGTTCGTGAGCTCGGCGAAAAACTACTGATCCCCTTAGGCGTGTGCACGCTTCCCGCCTTCTTGTGCCTCGGCGTGGTGCCAGCAGTGATATCCATCATCTCCACCACACACCTCGGGGCCTAAAAGCTTTCCCCCGAAAGTTCTCTCGGGGCTTTAGCTCTCGTTCGCTACGGAGAGAATCGAGCATCAAACCTCACAAGGAGAAGAAATGAAAACACCGACTGATCGCCTAGCCTCAGACGAAGGTGCTGCGACTGCCGAATACGCCATAGCTACCATGGCCGCTGTCGGGTTGGCGGGCCTGCTCGTCTCGATACTCCGCGGCGATGCCGTGCGCACCCTGCTGACAAGCCTCATCACTGGAGCGTTGCACTTTGGCGGATGAGACTGGCTCGGTCACAGCCGAGTTCGCGATTGTGACTCCCATTGCGGTTGTGGCACTGGCGTTGATCTTGAGTGCGGGAGTCTTTGCCGCTGGAATCGTCAGAGCCCAAACGATGGCCGACATGTCTGCGCGTGAGCTTGCACGCGGTGCAACGCCCAACTCGATGCGTCTTCGTCTCGAATCAGACGGTCTGCGGTTGTCATCCGTTGAGCGTCAGCCTGGGTTGGTTTGTGCTCACCTGAGTGGCACAAAAGCTGAAACCGCTGATGCAGTGCAGGGCGTTTTCAAACTCATTCCTCTGGCAATATCCGCACGAGCCTGTGCGGTGGTCGAGCCCACATAATGTCTCGCGTGTGCCGCTCTATAAGAAGGAGTGAAGACGGGTCCGCTTTACTCCTTCTTATAGGGGGTCTAGGTGTGCTCATCTTCGGAGTCTCGGCCGTCGCTTCCGTTGCCTTTCTTTCCGCTCAGTATCACCTGCAAAATCGTGCGAACGACTTCGCACTTACAGCGGCTGATCAAGCAACAGGGCGCCTGCCTGGCACACCCTGCGAGAGCATCACCACCATGGCTTCACGGGAACAAATCACGGTGCTTTCGTGCCACGCGAATGGCCTCGAAGCTCGGGTTATTTTGAGGTCCACGTTTGGCTCGATTTCGTTCACAGTCAGAGCCCACGCCGGACAACAAAAAATAGTGCCTAATTTGACGAGTCGGTGAAGGCGTGTATGGTGACACCGACTCATTCACTCAATCGGAGGTCATTTTTGTCAGGTTCTAAGAAGCTCGTTATCGTCGAGTCCCCCGCGAAAGCCAAAACCATTGGCAAGTACTTGGGAACCGACTACGAGGTGTTGGCTTCGGTAGGTCACATCCGTGACATTCCCACGCCCAAAGAGCTTCCTGCTGACATGAAAAAAGGCCCGTTCGGTAAGTTCGCGGTCAACATTGAAGACAAGTTCCAGCCCTATTACGTTGTCAGTGAAGACAGCAAGCGAACTGTCGCTGACCTCAAGCGGGCACTCAAAGAAGCCGACGAGCTCTACCTCGCAACAGATGAAGACCGCGAAGGAGAAGCCATCGCGTGGCACCTTCTCGAGGTGCTCAAGCCAAAGGTTCCCGTCAAGCGCATGGTCTTTCACGAGATCACACAAGAGGCGATCGAGGCGGCACGAGAAAACACTCGTGAGCTCGACACCGACCTCGTTGAGGCTCAAGAAACCAGGCGCATTCTTGACCGGATCTACGGATTCGAAATTTCTCCGGTGCTGTGGCGCATGGTCGGACCCAACCTTTCCGCCGGACGTGTTCAGTCGGTAGCAGCTCGTCTCATCGTTGAACGCGAACGTGAGCGCATGGCCTTTACCGCGGCTGGGTATTGGGATCTCTTGCTCACCGTTGGCACATCCTCCGATGTGGTGTCGCAGTTCGAAGCAAAACTCGTTCGACTCGGCGGGGCGACCATTGCTTCCGGTCGGGACTTCGACGAAAACGGAAAGCTCAAGAGCAACGCTCGCGCTCTGAATGAGGCTGATGCTCTCGCGTTATCAGCGCAGATTGCCAGCCCAGGCACTGCGATCGCGGTGACCAAGCTCGAAACCAAGCCCTACTCTCGCAAGCCGGCTGCACCGTTCACCACCTCGACCCTTCAGCAGGCGGGTGTGAACGAACTTAAGTTCTCGTCTCGTCAGACCATGAGTGTTGCTCAGCGCTTGTACGAAAACGGTCACATCACCTATATGCGTACCGACTCTCCGAGCCTGTCGACGCAGGCCATGAATGCTGCTCGCTCGCAAGCAATCAAGATGTACGGAGAAGACCAGGTCTCGCCGACACCTCGCGTTTACGCTGGCAA
This sequence comes from Actinomycetota bacterium, assembly GCA_039795475.1. Taxonomy (GTDB): domain Bacteria; phylum Actinomycetota; class Actinomycetes; order Actinomycetales; family Microbacteriaceae; genus CAIOLM01. Next base: position 3,300 of record JBDKLU010000060.1, read on the forward strand.
GAACAAGAACGCTCAAGAAGCCCACGAAGCCATTCGCCCCTCGGGTGACGTCTTCAAGACGCCCGCCGAGCTGTCCACTGTTCTCCGTGGTGAAGAGCTCAAGCTCTACGAACTGATTTGGAAGCGCACCGTTGCATCGCAGATGGCCGATGCCAAAGGCCAGACTGCAACGGTAACGGTCGGTGTGACTCCCGCCGGCGGCGAACTTGCCGAGTTCACCGCGAGTGGCACGGTCATCACATTCCGCGGTTTCTTGAACGCCTACGAAGAAACCATTGACGATGATGCCGCTTCGAAGAGCGACAGCGACGACGCCAAGCTTCCTGCAATGACCGAGGGCCAAGCTCTCGTGCTCGCCGACATCGAAGCCAAAGGCCACGAAACTCAGCCTCCTGCTCGCTACACCGAAGCAAGCCTCGTCAAGAAGATGGAAGAGATCGGCATCGGCCGACCCTCGACGTACTCGAGCATCATCGAGACGATTCAGTACCGCAAGTACGTGGTCAATCGCGGTAAGGCACTTGTGCCCACCTGGATTGCGTTCGTGGCAATCCGCCTTCTTGAAGAGAGCTTCAGCGATCTCGTTGCTTACGAGTTCACCGCTGAGCTCGAGAACGACCTCGACCGCATCGCAGCGGGTGAGGCAAAAGGAGCCGCGTGGCTCAAGGAGTTCTACTACGGCAAGGGCGAAGATCACCCTGGTCTTCAGTATGAAGCTGCCAACCTCGGCCCCATCGACAAGCAGACACTCAATTCGATGGAGCTCCCGAACGGCGTCATCCTTCGCATTTGGCCTTCGGGTTCCTACATCGAGGTCGATGATCCCGAAAACGGGCCTGAAGCGAAGCGCAAGGTGTACCTGCCTGACGACATGGCGCCCGATGAGTTGACCGCTGAGCGCATCCAGGAACTCATTGATGCGCCCATCGCTGGAGATCGCGTGCTCGGCATCAACCCCGACAACGGAAAAGAAGTACTGGCCAAAGATGGTCGCTTCGGTCCGTACGTGACCGAACGCGAACCCGGACTCGACCCCGAAGCTAAAGCTCCGAAAGAGCGCACGGCCTCGCTGTTTAAATCGATGGACCCAGCAACGGTTGACTTCGAGACCGCGCTGTCGCTGCTGAACCTTCCCCGCGATGTTGGTGCAGACCCCGAGACCGGCGAGATCATCACGGCTCAAAACGGTCGCTACGGCGCCTACCTCAAGAAGGGCACCGACACCCGCTCGCTCGACAACGAAGACCAGATCTTCTCCATCGACCTTGCTGGTGCGCTCGACAAGTTTGCTCAGCCCAAGTACGGCGCCCGAGCAGCATCGAGCAACATTTTCGAATTCGAAGCTGACCCGGTTAGCGGCAAGCCGATCAAGGTAAAAGATGGTCGTTTCGGTCCCTATGTGACCGATGGTGAAATCAACGCGACGATTCCACGCGGCGACAAGGTCGAAGAGATGACCTATGAGCGAGCAGTCGAACTTCTCGCCGAGAAGCGCGCCAAGGGACCATCGGTCAAGCGTGGACGCGCTACTGCCGCGAAGAAGCCAGCTGCTAAAAAAGCTCCAGCCAAAAAAGCTGCACCCAAAAAGAAGTAGCGTCGAAACGTGAGCGGACTTTTCATCACCTTCGAGGGTGGCGACGGCGTTGGAAAATCAACGCAGGTTGGCAAACTCGTCGAGCACCTGGAGGCCAATGGCCACACAGTGGTGACCACTCGCGAGCCCGGCGGCACTGACCTCGGCGTTGAAATCCGCAACATTGTTCTTCACCACCGCGGAGAAATCGCTCCTCGAGCCGAGGCCCTGCTCTATGCGGCAGACCGCGCGCATCACGTGGCAACACTGGTTCGTCCAGCGCTCGAGCGTGGCGATGTTGTGATTCAAGACCGCTACTTTGATTCATCTGTGGCGTATCAAGGTGCTGGTCGTGTTCTCGATGGCGCAGAGATTAAAGACATCTCACTGTGGGCGACCGAAAACCTGATTCCCGACCTCACAATTCTTCTCGACCTCGATCCGGCAGCTGCGCGGGTGCGTCTCGACGCCGAAGAAAAGGCCTTCGATCGACTGGAGAATGAGAAACACGATTTCCACGCCCGTGTTCGCGAAGGATTTCTCGCTCTTGCCGCTGCCGAGCCCGCGCGATGGCTCGTGCTCTATGCAGCGGATGACCGAGAGGCCATCGCCCAAGCAATTCGCGAGCGGGTTAACCAGCTCCTCTCAGCCTGAGGGTAGGTGACGGGCGTTAGCCTTGTCTCATGAGCGTGTGGGATGAACTCGTTGGGCAGCCGGAGGCCGTCCAGCTGTTTCAATCCGCTGCAGCTTCCGACTCCGTCTCCGAACTCGGTGCAACCGAGTCGACGATGACACACTCCTGGCTCGTTACGGGCCCTCCCGGATCTGGGCGCTCCAACCTCGCCTACGCCTTCGCCGCTGCCCTGCTATGTCGTAACCAGGGCTGTGGCACCTGCGCCGATTGCAAGCAGGTCGCTGCGCGCACTCATCCAGACTTGGCAACACTCGCAACAGAGCGAGTCATCATCTCGATTGACGAGGTGCGTGCTCTTGTTCAAAGTTCTCAGTACTCGCCTTCCATTTCTCGCTATCGCGTTGTCGTCATCGAAGACGCAGACCGCATGGCCGAGCGCACGAGCAATGTACTTCTCAAAGCCCTCGAAGAGCCGCCGGAGCGAACGGTGTGGATCTTGTGCGCACCAAGTGAGGCCGACCTCATCCCAACGATCCGCTCGCGTGTTCGCTCGGTTCGACTGCGCGTGCCCAGCGTTGAGAACGTCGCTGAACTGCTCGTCACCCGCGATGGAGTCACACAGGCAGAGGCGGAGCGGGCAGCGCGGCACGCGCAAAGCCACATCGGAATGGCCCACCGTTTAGCGACAAATTCCGAGGCTGCCAGTCGTCGCGCGGAGTCTATTGATCTCATCGTCGGCATGCGCGGAGTGCACGATGCTGTCATGAGTGCTGCTCGTTTGCTTGAAATCGCGACCGAGGATGCCAAAGCCCTGACCGAAGAACGTGATGCAGAAGAACTCGAGCTCACTCGGCGATCCATGGGGCTTGCTGAGGGTGACGCTATTCCCGCGCAGATGCGCAGCGCATTCAAACAACTTGAAGAGCAACAAAAGCGTCGATCCACGCGAAGCCTTCGCGACGGTCTCGACCGCATCCTCGTCGATTTGATGAGTGTCTATCGAGATGTCGTTCGTTTGCAGCTTGGTGTCGATACCGATCTCATCAACGTCGAAGAACTCGAAGCTTTGCGCACGCTTGCGCAGGCGCGTTCGAGTGCGGATACCCTCGCCACAATCGAAGCCATTAGCCTCGCTCGCACCCGCTTGGCGTCCAACGTTGCACCGGCACTCGTGCTTGAGTCCACGCTTATCTCCGCGGTGCGCAGGAGTGCTGCGTGAGGTTGTTCGCAAAGGTCACAGCGCTCGCACTTGCGACCGCCGTGTTGCTGTCAGCATGCGCATCCACACCGGTACCAAAAACCGTGGCGACCTCGAGCCCCTTCACGCAGGGAGCAACAACCGCAGAGTTGCCGTTCTACAGCCAAGTGCTGGAGTGGACGTCCTGCGAGACCGGTCTGCAGTGCAGTACTGCCGAGGCGCCCCTCGACTGGGCGAATCCGGGCGGTGCAAAGATTTCGTTGGCGTTGATTCGCCACGTTGCTCCGGCAAATACTCGAGTTGGCTCCATCTTCGTCAACCCGGGCGGTCCGGGTGCGAGCGGAGTCAATTTCGTGCGCGACAGTCTTGACTACGCCGTGGGCAAGACAGTGCAGGCGAGCTTTGACGTGATTGGGTTTGACCCCCGCGGTATCGGTGCCTCAACTTCGGTCAATTGTTTTGATACAGCGGGCATGGATGAGTACCTCTACGGTTTGCCAGAAACCAAGCGAGGCACCGAAGCCAACCTGACCGAGCGTCTGCAGTGGGCAACAAAGTTCGCAAATGCCTGCAAGGACAACACGGGCGATCTGCTCGGGCATGTTGACTCGATCAGCACTGCCCGCGACCTCGATATGCTGCGGGCTCTCGTCGGCGATATGAAGCTGAACTATGTCGGCTACTCATACGGAACTTTTATTGGGGCGATGTATGCGCAGACATTTCCCACTCGAGTCGGTCACCTTGTGCTCGACGGCGCGATTGACCCCACCCAAGGAAGTTCCTCGAGCATGGTTGCTCAAGCTGTCGGCTTTGAGATGGCGCTGAGCAATTACTTAACCTGGTGCTTCGACCAGTCAGATTGCCCGTTCTCCTCTGGCGTGGCTTCAGCCAAAGAGACAATTGCTGGATTGCTTGCAGCGGTAGATGCCACCCCGATTGCCAATAGCGACGGTCGTGAACTCGGTGCCGACACTTTAGTGACTGCCATAATCGCACCGCTGTACTCGAAGAATTCGTGGAAATATTTGAACCAGCTGTTCACGGATGTTATCGATAACGATTCAGCAGAGGTCGCCTTCGCTTTGGCTGACTGGTACAACGATCGCGATGAAAACGGCGAATATCGAACCAATCAGAACGAGGCGTACACCGCCATAAGTTGCCTAGACGCTCCGGCTTCGACCGAGTCAGCTTGGAAGAAAGAGGCGGCTCAGCTCACGAAAGCCGCCCCACTCATCGGTAAGTACTTCACATACTCCGAGGTGAGCTGCTCCGTTTGGCCGTACAAGGCGATTATCAAGCCGGCCAAGCTGGGGCCCACGGGGGATTCCCCGATTCTTGTCATCGGCACGGTCGGTGATCCGGCTACACCAATCGCTTGGGCGGATGCCCTGACCAAGCAGCTCACGAATGGCAAGCTGATTCGCTACAACGGTCAGGGCCACACGGGCTACAACCGCGGAAGCACATGCGTAGACGCCATCGTCGACAACTATCTGCTCGACGTTGCTGTTCCTGCGAAACTCAGCAACTGCTAGAACTTGGAAGCCCGAAGGCGCTGTACGCGTTCGGCAACGCCTGGCTCAAACGGATAGGCGATTTCGATTGCATCGGCTGTGGCGGCGGCTCCGTAAACCCGCGCAGCGTCATCGTCGGCGATAAGTTCCGCCGTCACGCGGGCGGCTGACGCAAAGCCTTTGCCAGCACTTAGGGCCGGCGCAATCGCTTCAGCGATGTTTGCGATGGCAAGAATTCGTGCGTGCTTGCGTCGAATGTGTGAACGCTCATGCTCCAGTACGGCGGCCAATTGACCTTCACTCAGCAGGGTCAAAATGGCGGTGGTCACGATTACGCGCGAAGAGCGGGCTCCAATCAGAGGCACCTCAGATTCGACAACTGCGAACTCCAGCGCCCCAAGGCGCTCGATGCGAGCACTCGAGAGTACGGTTTGAAATTCCCCGTTCATCGCGGAGACCGCAGCGCGGGCATCCTGCACGGCAACGCCCATGCGAAACGCCAAGATGCCAACGGCGGCGATCGACAACCATCCAAGCAGCTGGTCGATGAAGGGGCCTAGGTTATCGTGACCGGGCGTGTGTATGACGTGATGCCTGAGGGCTAGGGCGATGAAGAGTCCCAGGGCCAGAGCGATGCTCGTCGCCGCAACGATGAATGTTGCAAGCCAGAGCCGAAGACACAGTGCGGGGTGTCGAATAATCAAGCGAGGGCTCGACAAAAGCAGAGGTGCAATCGCAGTCAGCGTGAAGTAGACAACCATCAGCCCCACTCCGACGAGAGTTAGGTTCACGTCGGCTACTTCGACGATTTCTTGGCGGGTTTTGTTTGGGATGCCAAGGCTTTCGCGAGCAAGGATCGGTCTGCCTCAGTCAGCGAGCCGGCAAGGAGCATGAGCGCAGCCTGACGGTCACCAGCGTTTGCTAGTGCCAGGTGAATGGATTCATTGGCCTGGTCGAGGCGTGAGCGGGATGCGAAGTATTCGAAGCTGCGTCCACCCGCGGCGCGTCGATCGACGCTGCCCTTGGTGCGCAAACGTTCGAGCACGGTGATGAGGGTTGTCACGGCTGGCTGTGGCTGAGGGAATTGGTCTTGTATCGCCTTGACGGTGAGTGCGTCGGGGGAGTTCCACAAGACGTCGAGGATGTCCGCTTCGAGTTGTCCGCGCTGACGCTGCGACATGCGTGACCTCCCATTTGTATTTCTACAATTTGTAGAATATCATAAATCTACGACTTGTAGAAATTTACCTCGAAAGGTTATGAAATGAAAACTCTCTCCGTGCGCCGCCTTGTCACCCTAGCAACCGCCATGATTTTCGCCACCGCAGCGTTGACAGCGTGTGCTCCGGCCACCCCTGCAACGCCAACGATTTCTGACGCGTGGGTCAAGGCAGTTCCTGAGGTCATGAAAGACATGGACATGACAGCGCTGTTCGGTGTTGTATCGAACCCCACCGATGAAACGATCTACCTCACCGGTGGAACCGTAGCTGACGCCTCCATCACCACTACAAAACTCGACGCTCACGAGGTCGTCAAGGGTGATGACGGAAAAATGAAGATGCAAGAGGTTGATGGAGGAATTCCGGTTCCTGCTCATGGATCTGTCACGCTCAAGCCGGGCAGCTACCACATCATGTTCTGGAATTTGAAAAAGCCGATTGCAGTTGGCGACAATGTAGAAGTAACGCTTAACTTCTCCAACGGTTCAACTCTGAAAGTGACCGCAGTCGCACGTGACATCGCCAACTACGCCGGATAACAAAGCGGCACTCAGCCGCCGTGCCTTCCTGGGAAGTGTCGGTAGCATCGCCGGAGCGTTCGCGCTCGGCGGTGTTGCCGGCGGCTCCGGAGGGTATGCCCTAGGCGCGGAGCAGGAAAAGGCATCACACTCATCACCTTTGGCGATCGAACCTTTTTTCGGCTCACATCAATCCGGTATTGAGACCTCGGTCCAAGCGCACGGAGTCTTCTTGGGCTTCAACCTGAAGCCCAAATCCACTATGGAGTCGGCACGGCGCCTCATGAAGTTGCTGACGGATGACGCTGCTCACCTGACAGCCGGACGACCAGCGGCTCCTGACAACGACCCGACGCTTGCCACGCAACCGGCGCGTTTGACGATCACGTTCGGATTCGGCCCTGGATTCTTTACCAAGTTGGGCTTGGACTCGAAGCTGCCTCAAGGATTTGGTGCTCTGCCTAGTTATTCGATCGACAAGCTCGAAGCTCAGTTCAGTGGTGGTGACGTCCTTGTGCAGATTGGAAGCGACGATCCGTTGACGCTCTCGCACGCTGCGCGCCAGATGAGTCGCACCGCCAAATCTTTCGCGACGGCTCAATGGAGCCAGCGAGGGTTTGTTCGAGCTGCTGGCTATCTCAAACCCGGCGAGACACCTCGAAACCTCATGGGGCAAGTTGATGGAACGGTCAACCCTGTCGCGGGCAGCAAGGCTTTTGATGCGCAGGTGTGGTCTTCGCAATCGGGCTGGTTCGCTGGAGGAACCATGATGGTTCTTCGACGAATCGCCATGGACCTCGACGGTTGGGACAAGCTCGACGATCACGACAAAGAGCTCTCTGTTGGCCGTCGACTAGACAACGGCGCTCCGCTCACGGGAAAACTCGAACACGACGTTCCAGACCTCAAAGCCGTTGATGAGGTGCAGCTTCCTGTCATCCCTGACTATGCGCACATTCGCAGGGCGGCTGCCACGAAACCGACCGAGAAGTTTCTCAGGCGCCCGCTCAGTTACGATGAAGGCATCCACCCGGATGGCTCGCCTAATGTGGGACTACTGTTCGCGGCATACATGGCCAATATCGAGCAACAGTATCTCCCGGTCCAAGACCGGCTCGCACAACTCGATCTGATGAATAAGTGGACAACGCCAATCGGTTCAGCGGTTTTCGCTATTCCACCTGGGTGTGAACCTGGTGGATTTATTGGAGAAGGATTACTTTCGTGAAAACTGTGTTTCGCGCTCTTATTGCCTGTGCGACAGCGCTCATCCTTGCGTTCTCGGCGACCCCGGCATCTGCCCACTCCGAGCTCGAGGCGTCGACACCCGCACAGGGTGCAACTGTGTCGCACCTTGATGAGTTCACCCTCACATTTGGTGAAGAGGTTGTTCCAGAGTTCTCGAAGTACACCCTGGTCGACTCGATGGGGATGGTCGTAACGCTCGGTACACCTAAGTACGACGTCACCAAGACCACGGTTACGGTGCCGGTGACCGGTGAACTCATGGCTGGAACGTATGCCATTGGGTATGCCATCCTGTCGATCGACGGACACCCCATCTCGGGAAAGGTGACCTTCACGAGCACGGCGGTCGCGCCAACCCCCACGCCCTCGCCGACGCATACCACCACTCCCGCGCCAACCCCTGATGATGGTCCGAACCTGCTGACCAATCTCGGTTATGTGATCGGTGGATTCCTTGTCGGGCTCGCAATCATCGGTGTGATTGTTTTGCTCGTTCGTCGTCGACGCAAGAACTAGGCGCTCGTGACCACTCGTTTAGGCGAGTGCTTTCAGACCGGATAAGATTAAAAATCGTTGCGCGTTCGCGTAACAACGCCGCCTTAGCTCAGTCGGTAGAGCGATTCCCTCGTAAAGAATAGGTCGCGAGTTCGATTCTCGCAGGCGGCCCCAGTCTTATTTCTTGTGCCTCATCGGGAGTACAGCCTCGTTGCTCGGAATGAGTTGCGGGCGCTCTACTACGAACATGACTGCCCAGTAGCTGGCGAAGCCAACGAAGATGCCAGCGTAAACATCCATCAAGTAGTGCTGTTGCAGCATCACGGTAGCCGGATAGATCAGCGCTAGCCAGGGCATCAAGATCCACGCAGTCTTGGGGAAGCGTTTACGCAGTCGCCACAGCGAAATGATGGCAATCGTCGTCCACGCGCAGTGGCCGCTCGGGTATCCGTTGAATGGCTGGTCGTTTCCCCATACCAAGTGCACGAGCGCACCCATGGGGCCGTCCGGAACGCTAGCGGTGCGAAGCACAGTCGTTTGGAACAGCCAGAACGATAGGTCGAGGAAAATCTGCGCGACGATGAGGGCGAGCCCCACGGTGAGAAAGCGCTTGAACGAGCCGGCAATGAGATTCAGGATGGGCGTGAAAATCGGCACGAGCAGCAGATAGCTCAGGTACGGCAGAGCCATGATGGGAACGAATGGAACCAGGTCATCAGCCCAACTCTTGAGCACAAATGTCTCGGTCGCGGAGTTTCCGGTATCCGAATTGACCAGTGACTGCGTTGCCGGGTTCCACGCGTAGAACGCGGGCCATCGATCGGGGCCAGGGGCGAAGTTCAGTGCAAGGTATGTGCCGAATGCGGCAGCAACGCCGAGCATCACTACGACAGCTAATACCCAGCGGCGAGGAGTCATCATGGTCTCGATGCTAGCGGTCGCATTACGAACTGCGACATTAGGATTTCAGGTCGCGCCGGCTACCTCATTACGCTCGAAACATCCCGCTTGATTTGAAAGGTGTCCGTCGTGACTCTTCGCCCCATTGCCGCCGCGATTGCTCTCGCAGGTGCGCTTGCCCTCACCGCTTGTTCTTCTAGTGCAACTCCCACGGCAAGCCCGACTCCAACGGTAAAGGTTGACGAAGCCGCCGTTGCTCTGCTGCCTGCAAAGACCGCAGAAGCCGGCACGATCGTGTGGGCGACCGACGCAACTTACGCTCCGAACGAGTTCAAAGACGCTGAGGGTAACCCCATCGGTTGGGACATCGAGCTGGCAACCGCGATCTCGCAAAAGCTCGGACTCAAAGCGACTTTTGTTGCTGCCTCATTCGACAACATCATCCCGAGCGTTGTTGGCAACAAGTACGACGTCGGTGTTTCTTCGTTCACCGACAACGCTGAGCGCCAGAAGCAAGTTGACTTTGTTGACTACTTCGTCGCCGGTAGCCAGTGGGCAACTCAGGCCGGCAAGACGGTCGACCCTGATAACGCTTGCGGCCTCAAGGTTTCAGCAATGACCGGTGCAACACAGGCACTGGATGAGCTGCCCGCTCGTTCGAAGAAGTGCACCGACGCCGGCAAGAAAGCAATCGAAATCGTTCAGTACGACGACAACGCACAGGCGATTAGCGCTGCGGCCCTCGGCAAGGTTGATGCTGTTACGGCTGACTCACCTGTGACTCTGTACGGCATCGAGCAGTCCAACGGAAAGCTTGTCGCTGCTGGTGTGACCTACGACACCGCTCCCTACGGTTTCGTTTTGAGCAAGACGGCTGGCTTGCAGAAGGCAATCCAGGCTGCTCTTCAGGCGCTCGCTGCCGACGGAACATACAAGGCGATTCTCACCAAGTGGGGTGTTGACGCCGGTGCTGTCACGAGCTTCCCGATCAACGGGGCGACCGCGAAGTAAGTTCGAACGGTGAGTTCATTCTCAGAGCGCATCGCTCGTCGTCCGCTCGTGCTCGACGGCGGTCTGTCGACTCAACTTGAAGCACAGGGCGTCGTATTCAACTCCCCGTTGTGGACTGCTCAGGCTCTGCTCGACGACCCATCGTCGATTGAGCAGGCGCACCGCGCATTCGTGGATGCAGGTGCCGACGTCATCATCACGGCGAGCTACCAAGTCTCGCGTGCCGGTTTTGTCGCCCTTGGGCGCACCGAAGAAGAAGCCGACGCCGCACTACGGGCGAGTGTTGAAGTTGCTCGTAAAGCGGCCGCTGGCTCCACGGCACTGGTCGCCGCGAGCGTGGGACCGTACGGCGCCATCCTTCACGACGGCAGTGAATATCGAGGCAACTACGGGGTCTCGGCAGCGAAGCTCGAGGAGTTTCATCGGGAGCGTCTCGAAGTCTTGGCGCAGAGTTCGCCAGACTTGTTTGCGATTGAAACCATCCCCGATCTCGTCGAAGTTCAGGCAATCCTTGTGGCTCTCGACGCAGCCCCGGGCATCGATGCTTGGCTGAGTGTCACAATCGGGCCAGACGGAAACCTTTGGGCGGGTCAAAGTCTTGAGCAGGTCGTGCATGCGATCGAGGGAGCCCCGCAAATCAAGGCAATCGGACTCAACTGTCTTGCGCCGGAACTTGTTGACGCTGCCATCACTGAAATCCGAAAGTTCACGGAACTTCCGATTGTGGTCTACCCCAATGGCGGAGGCGTCTGGGATGCGGCTTCCGGTCGATGGAGCGAACCGCATCGAATCGCGTCATCGCAGGTTTGCGAGAAATGGCTCGAACTCGGTGCAAACGCGGTCGGTGGATGCTGCGGAGTGAGTGCTTTTGATCTCTCCTCTTTGGCCTCAATCCTCCATCGGTAATTTGGCGGTTTCCTATCGGGGTACGATTTCCTCACGTCCACTGATTGGGGAATGAAGTGAAAAAAGACTGGTCACCGAAACTCTGGTTGCGCATTCTGCTGCCCTCGGTTTTGATTCTCGCGTGGTTGGCAATCGCCGGTATTGGCGGTCCAACGTTCGGAAAGATCTCGAGCGTTTCCACAAACGACCAGGCCGGATTCCTTCCGGCGAGTGCGGACAGCACCGCTGTTGCCGAGTGGCAGAAGAAGTTCTACGACTCGAAGTCGATTCCTGCCGTCATCGTTGCTGTCTCTAAAGACGGCAGCATTACGAACCTCGACAAAGAGAAGTTCATCGCGCTTGCCCCCAAGATCAAGGCTTCACCGGGCGTAGCTGATCTGCCTGACCAGGCTTTCCTTCCCACGTTCTCTGACGACCGCAATGCCGTCGAATACTTCGTCCCCTTCACAGCTAGCGGCGAAGAACTCACCAAGGATGTAGCTGCACTTCGCACCCTTGTGCAGAAAGAATTCCCGCCCGGCTTTGACTCCTATGTCACCGGTCCGGCTGGTTTGCTTGCTGACTTCGTCAAGGGCTTCGCAGGAATCGACGGCATCCTCTTGCTCGTTGCCCTGCTCGCCGTATTCATCATCTTGCTGGTTGTCTACCGCTCGATTCTGTTGCCTATTCTCGTTCTGCTCACTTCGGTTTTCGCGCTGAGTGCCGCAATTCTCGGTATCTACTACCTGGCACTGAACGACGTCATCAAGGTGTCTGGCCAGAGTCAGGGCATCCTGTCGATCTTGGTCATTGGCGCCGCCACCGACTACGCCCTGCTCTTCGTCTCTCGCTATCGCGAGGCACTCTTCGAGGTTCAGTCGAAGTGGGCGGCCATCGGACGCGCCTACCGCGGTTCGTTTGAGGCAATTGCCTTCTCGGCGCTGACTGTGATCCTCGCGCTGCTGTGCCTGCTCTTCAGCGACCTCAACTCAAACAAAGCGCTCGGCCCGATCGCTGCGTTCGGAATCTTCTTCGCATTCCTCGCAGCTGTTTCGTTCCTCCCCGCTTTGCTGGCAGCATTCGGCCGTGCCGCGTTCTGGCCGTTCATGCCGAAGGTTGGCATGAAGAAGGTTGAGAAGGCGAATGCCGAGCCAATCCCGGGTCTCGAAGGTGTGCGTGGCCTCTGGCGTAGCGTGGGCAAGCTGATTTCCAAGCGCCCTCGTACGACATGGATTGTCACACTCTTGGTTCTCCTGGCTGCGGTTGCCGCACTTCCCACGCTCAAGGCGAGCGGTCTTCCCCAGACCGACCTGCTGCTCGGAAGCAACATTCAGTCGGTCGAAGGACAGAAGGCGCTCGCCGAGCACTTTGCCGCCGGTAGCGGTTCGCCCGTCGTGATCATCGCTGACGAGTCCAACTATGACGAAGTCGAGACGATTACCGAAAACACGACGGGTGTTGCTTCGGTGTCGGTCTACCCTGACGCAGACAAGACCAAAGCTGCATACGAAGAAGCGATGAAAAAGGCAGTTGCCGTGTCCATCGCTACTCGATCGCCCTTGGTCGTACCGACGGTCAACCCTGTACCAAAGGTCGTTGATGGCAAGGTGCTGATCAACGCAACCCTCGAATACCAGGCTGACTCTGCTCGCGCTGAAGAAGTTGTGAAGGAACTTCGCACCTCGTTTACCGACCAGAACACTGGTGCAATCGTCGGTGGCGAAACCGCTATTGCCTATGACACCAACACCACTGCGGAAGCTGACTTGGTCAAGATCATCCCGATTGTGCTCGTCGTGATCTTCATCATCCTGATGTTGCTGCTTCGCTCGATTGTTGCGCCACTGGTACTTATCGCAACGGTCGTCGTGAGCTACGCTGCAACGCTCGGCGTCTCTGCGCTGGTGTTCAACAACATCTTCCACTTCCCCGGGGCTGATGCCAGCGTGCCGTTGTTTGGATTCGTATTCTTGGTTGCCCTTGGCATTGACTACAACATCTTCTTGATGACACGTGTTCGAGAAGAAAGCTTCAACATCGGCACGCGACCAGGAATCCTCAAGGGTCTTGCCGTCACAGGTGGCGTCATCACCTCGGCTGGAATCGTGCTCGCGGCAACCTTCGCCGCGCTGGGCGTTATTCCGATCCTGTTCCTCGTCCAGATTGCGTTCATCGTGGCGTTCGGTGTCATTCTCGACACCGTGCTCGTTCGCTCGCTTCTTGTTCCCGCTCTGTCGTATGACATTGGCAAGAAAATCTGGTGGCCAAGCAAGCTCGGTCGTTAGGCTAAAAACGTGGATGACTCGAACAAGCTGAGTTCGCGAGACTTCTCGCGCTGGCAAGAAGAGATGTCATCCTCGTTCGTACGCCTTGAGGTTGAGAAGTCGTCGAGCTCGTTCGAGGGCGAGATGCTCACGCGCAAGTTTGACCGCTTCTCAGTCGTTGAGCTCAAGTCATCTGCACAGGTCATTCATCGGTTCGATGAATTGATTACGCCAGAAGATGACGGTTACTCAATTCTGAGCCTGCAGATCTCGGGAACCGGGTCGCTACTGCAGGATGGCCGTCACGCAGTGACTCGTCCTGGTGAGATGACGCTACTGAACACGTCGCGCCCCTACACCCGCGTCTACGACAACGATTTTCGTTCGTTGGTGCTTCGCCTTCCGAGTGACTCGCTCAATCTGCCTCCCCGGCTTCTGGATGAATTCACTGCGGTGACGTTCTCCGGCGAAGCTGGTACGAGCGCGGCAGTCTCGCAGTACCTCACGTCGCTCGCCGACAACCTCGAGTCGCTTTCCACGTTCGCTGGCTCGCGACTTGCTCAGCACGCCATCGACCTCGTTTCGACAATGCTTCTCGACGAGGGCGGACTCGACCCTGCCAGCCTCGAACAGGGTTCGTCGCTTACTCACTTTGTAGCGGCCCGTGACTTCATCGAGCGAGAGTTTGGCAATCCTGCGCTCGACCCTGAGCTCGTGGCAAAGGCATGCTTTGTCTCGGTGCGCACGCTGCACAATGCTTTCGCGGCTCAAGGTTTGACGGTAGCTTCCTACATTCGCGACTTGCGTTTTGACCGTGTTCGACGTGATTTGAGCGACCCGATCTTGGTCAACGAAACCATTGCCGAGGTTGCTCGCGGATGCGGACTCACCGACCCCGCCGGGTTTGCTCGGCAGTTCCGCAAGCGATTCGGAATGTCTGCAAGCGAGTACCGCGCGCAGATTCTTGGTCGCTAACCCTTCGGTGGTCGAGCGGTGGATTGAGTAACCCGCAGGGTGTATCGAAATCTAGCGCCGTAGGCGCGTATCGAGGCTAAGGCGCGAAGGTCAGCTCGGGCTCGACATCGACAACAAGCACGAGCGGCTTCGTGCGCGATGCGAGCGTCGGGATGACCTCGGTGAGTGTGGCGCGAACGTCGTCGTAATTCGAGAGTCGCTGTGCCGGGCATCCGAGAGATTCCGAGAGGGCAACGAAGTCGATTTCGTCGAAGGCAGGCCACGCGGGGGATCCCGTGCCGAACTTCTCGTCGAGGCGATCCATGACGGCGTATCGTCCGTTATTCAAGATGATGAAGAGCGCGCCGACGTCGTACTTCTCGGCTGACCACAGCCCCTGAATGCCGTACATCGAAGAACCATCGCCGAGGATGGCGACAACCGGGCGCTCGCTTCCCATGCGGAGGCCGATGGCAGCCGGTAGACCGAACCCGAGGCCGCCCATCGCAGCGCTCACGAATCCGAGTGGTTGCTTGGCCGGCAACAGGTCGTGCAGATCGGGGCGACTCGAGGGGGTCTCTTCTACTAAAATGACGTCATCGCTGATGAGTTCGGCGAGAGCTGCCATAACCTGGGACGCGCGCAGCGGCTCCCCAGCAGCTGGAGCAGCAACCGTGCGGCGCTTAAACTCGATGCTCGTACGCAAAGAGCTCACGGGCGTAACCATTTCGGTCAGTGCGCGAAGTGTCGGGGCGATGTCTGCGATGATCGCTAGTTCGGCGGGGGAGCGGTGTGCCTCGTCGGGGTCATGAGTGATCAGAAAGACGCGAGCGTTCGAGGGGAACATGTCGCCGGGCTCATAGTTGTACTGGCGAAAAACCGGCGCACCAACACTGAGAATCAGATCGAACTGTTCGAGCTGACCACGCACAGTGGAGCGCGAAGCCGACAGAAATCCGGCAAACAGCGGGTGATTTTGCGGGAAGCCTGCGCCGCCAGCGAACGACTCCTGCAGCACGGGAACATTGAGCTTTTCGGCCAAAGCAACGGCTGCCGCCCATCCTTCTGCGCAGTCGTTGCCGGCACCAGAAATCATGACCGGGTTCTTGGCCTGGTTGAGAGCAAGCGCAACATCGGCAACGGCAGACTCGCTCGGACGAGCGGCGCGCTCGACGCGAGCAGGGGCCGTAAAGACGTGTGCCTCGTCGACCGGAGTATTCCAGTCATCCATCGGGACGACAACGAGTGCGGGACCTCGCTTAGTGATGGCTTCCTGGTAGGCGCGAGAAAGTGCTGCCGGAACATCCTGTGCGGTGATTGGCTCGTTGTACCAAACCGGGTACTCGCCCGCGAGGCCGCGGATGCGCCCGGCTAGGAATGGGTCGGTAGCGATGTGCCGACGATCCTGTTGACCGACCAAAATGACGAGCGGAGCGCGGTTTACGCGCGCGGTAGCAATAGCCCCAATCGCATTGCCGAGACCTGCGGTCGTGTGCACGATGACCATGGCGGGCTCGCGACGAGCGAGTGCATATCCCGTCGCCATTCCCACGACCGAGCCCTCATGCAGAGCCAGTGTGAAGTCCAAATCCTTCGGAAAGTTGGCCAGCAATTGGATTTCGGTGGAGCCAGGGTTCGCGAAGATGCGAGTCAGTCCGTGGCTGCGAAGAACATCAAAGGTGGCGTCACGAATCGTACGAGCGGCAGAGGTCGTCATGCGCTCGACTTTAGACCTGTTCGGCTACTCGCGTCACGAGAGTGCAACCACAAAGGTTCTGCAAGGCAATCCGGTTGCGCGCAATGACAAAACGCATTTTCGGCAAGCGGAGTACGCTCACTTTCACACGGAATCTTCCGCGGAACTTTCTGCACGCATTCTGGTCTCGAGGAGGAGACATGGCACTTCTGGATCCCGCTCTCTGGAGCGACAAGATTTACACGGCACAAGGCTGGGTTAAAGGCAACGGCGGCTCTCGCGATGTCGTCTCGCCGGCAACAGGCGAAAAGCTCGGTTCAATCGGTATGGCTTCTGTCGCCGATGTTGAAAAGGCTGCAAAGGATGCCGCTGCTGCTCAAGCCGAATGGGCAAACACCAACCCCGAGGTTCGCGCCGCAATCATGCGCAAGGCTGGCGAACTTTTCGAACAGCACGCGGCCGAGATTGAATCGTGGCTCGTCAAGGAAGCCGGTTCGATTCCTCCTAAGGCCGGCCTCGAAACGCACGTTGCAGCACAAGAGTGCTTCGAAGCATCGGCTCTCCCCTCGCACCCCATGGGTCAAGTTCTGCCCTCGAGCGCTGACCACTGGAGCATGACTCGTCGTCGCCCCGCAGGTGTCGTCACGGTTATCGCACCATTCAACTTCCCGCTGATTCTCTCGATCCGCTCGATTGCTCCGGCGTTGGCTCTGGGCAACACGGTTCTGTTCAAGCCAGACCCCCGCACCGCAGTGGGCGCTGGC
>JBDKLU010000061.1:0-9002 GCA_039795475.1 Actinomycetota bacterium
TGCTGGCCTGGCTTAGCGGCGAGCGGGTTAGATGACTGCGGGTTAGATGACTGCGGGTTAGATGACGTAGAGGCCATGGTCTCTCCTTTGAGCGATATCGAGGGCGTGCTTCAGTGCGTCGAGGCGGGGTGCCCCGCCGATGCGTGCGGCGATCGCGCCACTCGCATCGAGAATCAGGGTGGTGGGGGTTTGCATGATGTTGAACTCGTTAGCGATGTCGGGGCGGTTGGTGACATCAATGTCGATGTGTGCAACGCCCGCGTGAGCATCCGCCGTCTTGTGCAGTAGTTCGTGAGTGCCAGGGCACTTGGCGCACATTTCAGTTGAGAACTGGAGCAAGGTTGCCGATGTGCCGAGCTTTTCCGTGCTTCCGAGCTCAGATGGGCTCACTCGGCGAAAGGCGTGAACCTCACGAACTCGGCCTTCGCGGGCGCGAACGAGCAAGCCAATGACGGTCGAAACAACGACCAGTCCGACGAGCACAGCGCCAATAACGAGGGGATTCATAGTGTTTTGAGGTTACGAGAATTACGAGGAACTTTCCCGTCTGTGACGGTGCGTTACGAAATCGCAGGAGGCTCAAAACGATAGTGTTGTCTCTCGTGGCTGAGATTCAATTTCGTTCAGATGTAACCGTCGAGCTTGTTCGTTCGAGCGCTCACGACTCCGATGTTCTTTTTGCGGCACGCGTGTCGACCATGGGTGAGCAAACCCTCGAGTCGAGCATGTCGGGCGCTGAGCTCGAGGCCGAGAACGAAAAGCGTGACCGTGGTTTGATCAACTACCTTATGCGTGACCGTCACGGCTCGCCTTTCGAGCACAACTCGATGACCTTCTACGTTCAGGCTCCCATCTTTGTTTTCCGCGAGTTCATGCGTCACCGTATTGCTTCGTACAACGAAGAGTCGGGTCGTTACCGTGAACTGCGTCCCGTTTTCTACGTACCCGCAGATGACCGCAATCTCGTTCAGCAGGGCAAGCCCGGTGCTTACGAGTTCGTTCCTGGCAGCGCGGAGCAGGTCGCTTTGACTCAGGAAGCAACCAAGAAGGCTGTCACCGTTGCGTACGAAGAGTACGAGCGCATGCTTGCTGCCGGCGTCGCCCGCGAGGTTGCTCGTGGTGTTCTGCCCGTGTCGACCTACTCGTCGATGTACGTCACTATGAACGCTCGTTCACTCATGAACTTCCTCAGCCTGCGCACCAAGCGCGAAGGCACTCACTTCCCCTCGTTCCCGCAGCGCGAGATCGAGATGGTCGCTGAGAAGATGGAAGACTTCTGGGCTGGTCTGATGCCCCTCACCTACGAGGCGTTCAACCAGCACGGTCGCGTCTCGCCGTAACCGGCAAAGACAGCGCCGATTGGCGCAAACAGGCTCTTGTCTGGCAGACTAGAGCCTTGTGTTCGGTGCGCATCCGACCCTCTAATCAGATGCGATGTCCGAAACCCTAGAGCTTTCGCCGAGTGTGCCCCCACGCTCACGGCACCAGTTCGTTCCAACTAACGTTCACAGGAGAATTGTGGCTGTCAAGATCCGCCTTAAGCGCATGGGAAAAATCCGTGCGCCTCACTACCGCATCGTCGTCGCTGACTCGCGCACCCACCGTGATGGTCGTGTCATCGAAGAGATCGGTCGTTACATCCCGACCGAGAACCCCTCGTTCATCGAGGTCAACTCTGAGCGTGCTCAGTACTGGCTTGGTGTTGGCGCTCAGCCGACCGAGCAGGTAACTGCCATCCTCAAGCTGACTGGCGACTGGGGCACCTTCAAGGGTGAGAAGGGTGCCAAGAGCACCGTTCAGGTCAAGGAGCCGAAGCCGGCTTTCCAGATTGACGACAAGAAGAAGCCTGTTCTTCGACCCAAGGTCGAGAAGGCTGCTCCCAAGGTTGAAGAGGCTGCCGTTGAGGCTGCTGAAGAGGCAATCGTTGAGGCTGTAGCTGAAGAGATCGTTGCTGAAGCAGTAGCAGAAGCAATCGTTGAAGAGGTTGTTGCTGAAGCAGTAGCTGAAGCTGTCGCCGAAGAAATCGTCGAAGAGGTTGTCGCTGAGGCCGCTGCAGAAGCAGCTGCTGAAGAGGCCGCCGAGTAATTCGAAAGTAACAATCATGTTGGATGCTGCACTCGCCCACCTCGTCAAGGGAATCGTTGATCACCCTGAAGACGTCAAGGTAGCCCTGCGCTCCAACTCTCGTGGCGAGGTCCTCGAGGTTCGCGTGAACCCCGAGGACCTTGGCCGCGTCATTGGCCGTGCCGGTCGCACCGCCAAGTCCATCCGCACCGTTGTAAACGCGCTTGCTGATGGTCGTAACGTTCGTGTCGACGTCGTCGACACCGATGCCTAAGCCGGGCGAGCCGTCCCGCGACACGCAACTTCGTGTCGGCCGGTTGACGAAAGCTCACGGCCTCAAAGGCGCCATCAAGGTCGAGCTCTACACTGACGAGCCCGACAAGCGTTTTGTTCCTGGCGCTGTTTTCACACTTCAGGTTCCCGAAGAGTCACCGTGGTTCGGCAAGACCCTCGAACTGGCTGAACTTCGCTGGTACAACGAGCACCCCGTTGCATTCTTTGTTGGCGTGCCTGATCGCACCGCCGCCGAGTCGCTCATCAAGGCCATTCTCTGGATTGATGTAGAGGGCGAAACCTCGTCTGAGCCGGATGCCTGGTACGACCACCAGCTCGTCGGTATCGCCGTCGAGCGCGACGGAGTCAAGGTGGGCAAAGTTATTCGTGTTGAGCACATGCCCGCTCAGGACTTGCTCGTGATTTCAACGCCCAAGGGCGATGTCATGCTTCCGTTCGTGAAGGCTCTCGTTCCTTCTGTTGACCTCGAAAAGGGTGTCGTCACCATCACGCCTCCCGGCGGCCTATTTGAGGACATCGTCGACGACGATGACGCACCAGCCGAAAGCGCGTCGGTCGAGTAATGCGCATCGACATCGTCAGCATTTTTCCCGAGTTCTTCTCGGTGCTCGACGTCTCGCTCGTCGGTAAGGCCCGTCAAAAGGGTCTCGTCACGACATACGTGACTGACCTGCGCGACTACACCTACGACGTTCACCGTACGGTCGACGACAGCCCCTACGGTGGCGGCGCCGGCATGGTCATGAAGCCCGAGCCCTGGGGTGAGGCCATCGACGCCATCCTCGAAGATTCAACGGATGCTGACTCAGCGGTACTCGTCGTTCCATCGCCAGCTGGCGAACCGTTCACGCAGGCAATCGCCCGTGAACTCGCTACCGAGAAGCACCTCATCTTTGCCTGCGGTCGTTACGAAGGTATCGACCAGCGCGTGATGGATCACTACGCCACCCGCATCCGTGTTCGCCCGCTTTCGCTCGGCGATTATGTGCTCAACGGTGGCGAGGTTGCGACCGTCGCGTTCATCGAAGCCGTGACTCGCTTGATCCCCGGAATGGTCGGCAACCCAGACTCGCTGGTCGAAGAAAGCCACGAGGGTGGGCTGCTCGAGTATCCGAGCTACACCAAGCCTCAAACGTGGCGCGATCTCTCGGTTCCTGACGTGCTGCTTTCTGGAAATCACAAAGCCATTGCTGATTGGCGTCATGAACAGCAGGTTGAGCGCACCAAGGCCATTCGCCCCGACCTCCTCGATTAGTCGCTCGCCGCAATCCGTGGCAGAATAGAGAAGTTGTACCGCGCACGAACCCTGCTGCAGGGGGCCGTTCGAATAACGCGCTGAGGTACACGCTCGATACCAAACACCTAAACCGTGTTCGACCTGCAGCGGATACAGATTGTGAATAAGAAATGCACATTCTCGACGCAGTAGACGCAGCGAGCCTCCGTTCCGACATCCCAGCCTTCCGCGCTGGTGACACCGTCAAGGTCCACGTGAACATCATCGAAGGTAACCGCTCGCGTATCCAGGTTTTCCAGGGCGTAGTCATCGGCCGTTCGGGCGAGGGCGTACGCGAGACCTTCACCGTTCGTAAGGTCAGCTTCCAGGTTGGTGTTGAGCGTACGTTCCCCGTGCACTCGCCGGTCATCGATCACATCGAGCTCGTCAGCCGCGGTGACGTTCGTCGCGCCAAGCTGTACTACCTGCGCGACCTGCGCGGTAAGAAGGCGAAGATCAAAGAGAATCGCGACGCCTAAATCTCGTTTTGAGAAGTGTCCCGGTGGTTTTCCGCCGGGACACTTCGCTTTAACAGCTTTTACCAAGATGCCCGCTCGTAGAATGGGGACATCAATTTGTCTGCGAGCGGAGCCTGAGTGTCTGACACATCTTCTGTGAATGAAGATTTGCGTCCTCGCGACGGCAAGCGCAAAAAGGCAAAGCGTCGTCCGGCAACGCCTCTTCAGTCGTTCCTGTGGTTTGTTCGCGACGTTGTCGTGATCCTCGTCATCGCAGTTCTCGTCTCGTTTGTCGTTAAAACATTCTTGGTGCGGTCGTTCTTCATTCCTTCTGAGTCGATGATGAACACGCTGCACATCGACGACCGTGTGATCGTCAATGAACTCGTGCCCGACATCATGCCAGTTCAGCACGGTGATGTTGTTGTATTCAAAGACCCGGGCGGATGGCTCATGGCCACTCCGGCGACCTCCAAGGGGCCGATCGGCGATGGCATTGACTGGGTCCTCTCGCTTGTGGGTTTGACCTCACCAGACAACGATCAGCACCTCATCAAACGCGTCATCGGATTACCTGGTGACACCGTGAAGTGCTGCACCCCCGAAGGTTTGCTGACGATCAACGGTGTTGCTATCAAAGAGCCCTACATTAACCTTCCTGAGGGAGTTACAAAAGCTTCCGAGGTCGACTTCTCGGTGACGGTTCCCAAAAACTCGTTGTGGGTCATGGGCGATAACCGCTACAACTCCAAAGACTCGAGATTCAACACTGACAAGCCTGGTCACGGTTTCGTTCTGACGAGTGATGTTGTCGGACGAGCCTTTGTGCTCAGCTGGCCTATGAAGAACTGGACCTGGTTGAGCAACTATCCCGATGCCTTTATGGATGTGCCCAAGGTTGCCGTCGACCCATCGGCAAATACCACTCCATCTGTCGCACCTCGCTAATCGAGATTTCGAATGCCCGTTGACCCCACTCTCGAACGCGAATCCGCGCTTTTCGCTTCCGGGTCGCGCATTGTGATTGGTCTCGATGAGGTCGGTCGTGGCGCCATGGCCGGGCCTGTCATGGTGGGCGCCTGCGCTATTACGTCCACCGCGGGGGAGTTTCCGGCGGGCTTGCGTGACTCAAAACTTGTCAGCCAAAAGAAGCGTCTAGCGCTCGACCCGCTTGTTCGAGAGTGGGGCGTCGTCGCAGTTGGTTCAGCGAGTCCACAAGAAATCGACCAGTACGGCATCAGTTTCAGCTTGGGTCTAGCGGGTAAGCGGGCGCTGGCGTTGCTGTTCGAGTCGGGAGTTGCCGTTGGTGACGCTCACATCATTTTGGACGGCTCCCACGACTGGCTGTCACCGGCTCTTGCGAGTCCGTTGCCTATCACGACAGCGGTCAAGGCAGATCAAAATTGCGCAAGCGTTGCAGCCGCATCCGTTGCTGCCAAGGTTGAGCGCGATGCTTTGATGGCTGAACTTGCCATCGATTTTGAAGAATACGGATGGGCATCCAATAAGGGATACGGCTCGGCGGATCACATGCGTTTGTTGGCTGAGCGTGGTCCAACCGTTCACCATCGAGTGACATGGGTCAAGAAGTAGACTGGAGCCATCATGGATGACGAAGAATTCGACGACTACGACCGCGAAGCCGAGCTGGCGCTATACCGCGAGTACCGCGATGTTGTTTCGCAGTTCAAATACGTCGTCGAGACGGAACGTCGTTTCTACCTTGCAAACGAGGTCAATCTCGCGCGCATCGACACCGAAACCGATTTCTACTTCGAGCTTTCAATGTCGGATGTGTGGGTCTGGGACATTTACCGTTCGGACCGCTTTGTTAAGACGGTTCGCGTGCTGACGTTCAAAGATGTCAACGTGGAAGAGCTGGCTTCGAAAGAATTTGAGCTTCCCAAGGAACTCGAACTCAACGAGTAGTTCTCCGCACACCTACGCGTCGTTCGGTTGTTCAGAGACGAGCCCATCCGCACTCGGTGCGAACTGGTCATCTGACACCCTCGGTGCATGACACAGCCCGGCGGCCAGACGCATCAAGGAAACCTGGGTAAGCGCGGAGAAGACATTGCCGTGGCTCACCTCGTGCGCGGAGGGTTTCGAATCCTTGACCGCAATTGGCGTTGTGCTCGTGGCGAGATAGACATTGTTGCTCGAGAGGGCGCTGACCTCGTGTTTGTCGAGGTAAAAACCCGATCGAGCATGGCCTACGGGCATCCGCTCGAGTCGATTACGCTCACGAAACTCGCTCGTTTGCGAGGTCTAGCTTTGGCGTGGTGTCAAGCGCATCCCGAAATCACTGGGCAATTGCGCATCGATGCGGTGGCAGTCGTGGCTCCAGCTCATGAGCCGTTTCGTATTGAGCACGTGGCGGGGGTCTTTTCGTGAGCCTCGGTCGCGCTCGAGCAATGGCCCTGATTGGCCTAGACGGTATTCCGGTCGACATCGAGACAGATATCGCGTCTGGATTGCCTCGCTTTGCCGTTGTTGGTCTTCCCGATCGCGCGCTTGTCGAAGCTGCCGACCGCGTGCGCTCTGCAATCGTCAACTCGGGGCTCATGATGCCCTCGCAGCGAGTGACAGTAAATCTCTCTCCAGCCGCTTTGCCGAAGGCCGGCACCGGTTTCGATCTCGGCATAGCGGTTGCCACGCTCATTGCATCGCGGCAGATACCAACCCATGAGGTCGCGAAGTGCATACATATTGGCGAACTCGCACTCGACGGCCGTCTCAGGCCAACAGCGGGCATTCTCCCTATTGTTCTGGGCGCGAAGCGTGCGGGTGCATCGACCATTGTCGTTCCAGCAGGAAACGCTGAAGAAGCGCGCCTCGTCGAGGGGGTGCACATCGTCGCCTTGTCGTCGTTGCGGGAGGTGGCAATTTGGCACGGAGCGGCTCTCGAACATCACGATGTTGAAACAGTTCGGTCTAGCTACGATGACGTTGCCGAAAGCTTGACCGGCGACTTAGCCGACGTGGTTGGCAATCGTACGGCTGTCGATGCCCTCGTCATCGCTGCCGCTGGCGGGCACCATCTCTCAATGGTCGGCTCGCCCGGTGCCGGCAAAACCATGCTCGCGTCCAGACTTGTTGGCATTCTGCCTAATCTGACCCCGGAGCAGGCTGTCGAAGTGGCCTGTGTGCAGTCCGTTGCTGGCGGCAGGCCCATCCAAGTGCTGCCCGAACGTCCTCCTCTTGAGACTCCGCATCACACCGCCTCCACCACGTCGATGGTTGGTGGTGGCACCGGATTGATTAGGCCCGGCTCAATAGCTCGTGCAGCACATGGCGTGCTTTTTCTCGATGAAGCGCCTGAGTTTTCATCGCACACACTCGACGCGCTTCGACAGCCCCTCGAATCCGGGAATATCACCATTCATCGAGCAAACCTGACCGCCACTTTCCCTGCACGATTTCAGTTGGTACTCGCATCCAACCCGTGTCCGTGCGGCAACTACGGCACCAAGGGCGTGAAATGTGAGTGCGCCCCCATGGCGATTCGCAGGTATGGCGCCAAATTATCGGGGCCGCTTCGCGATCGAATCGACATTAACCTCATGGTTCCGCGAGTGCGTTCGATGGTGCCCGACGGTGAGAGTGCACTGGTAACCACGCAGGTTGCGCGCGAACGCGTGGTGCAGGCGCGTGCCATCGCAGCACAGCGGTGGGCTCAAACAGGTGTTCAGCTCAACACCCACGTACCCGGACCAATTTTGCGAAACACACGCTTTCGGCTGCCGACCAGCGTGACTTCAGCGCTTGACGTGGCTCTGAGCAAATCGCTCATCACGGCTCGCGGTTACGACCGCACCCTTCGACTCGCCTGGACACTCAGTGACCTGGATGGCACGACCGTTCCCTCGCTCGACCACGTTGGTCGAGCGCTCGTACTGAGAAGAGGATCCTTCGAATGACAAGCTTCATCGATGAAAAAACCCGCGCTCGAATCGTGCGTCTAGCTCAAGATGTTTCTCCGGAACTCGCAAACAGCGCCTACCTGGAAGCCGCTGCCCTTGAGGTATTTGCTTGTGCGGCCTGGTCAGGACTCGGTGAACCCGGAGACCGAATGGTCAGAACTCTCACCGATTCACTAGGCCCTTTTGCTGCTCTCCAGGCTGTCGCCACGGGCTCAAGCCCAGCCGAGTTAGTTGGCTTCATCTCGGGGGATGAACCCGAGAGCGACCTCCTCGATGCGATGAACGAAGCCCTTGGCCGCTGGATGCCGCGCCTGAATCAGGGCGAGGCAATCGCTCACCTCGAGCGTGCCAAACGCATCGGTGCAAAACTCATCACCGATGCCTCGCCACTTTGGCCAGCCCAGCTCGACGACCTGGGTGAGCACCGCCCAATGGCGTTGTGGCTGCGTGGCAACATCGACACACTTGAAGCGCTTTCCTCTTCCGTTGCCATCGTGGGAGCGCGGGCTTCCACCGGTTACGGCGAGCACGTCACCATGGAGATAGCGAGTAACCTCGTCGCTTCCGGATATTGCATCGTTTCCGGTGCTGCCTACGGAATCGACGGGATGGCACATCGTGCGACCCTTGCCAACGACGGTAAAACAATCGCGGTTCTCGCTGGCGGCATCGACCGCCTGTACCCGAGCGGGCACGATGCCCTTCTGCATCGAATTATCGAAACCGGTGCCGTCATTACTGAACTGCCCTGTGGATTCGCTCCCACGAAATGGCGATTTCTTCAGCGAAACAGGCTCATCGCGGCTCTTAGTCAGGCGACCGTCGTCGTTGAAGCCGGATGGCGTTCGGGCTCACTCAACACCGCACATCACGCACTCGAACTCAATCGCCCGCTCGGAGTTGTCCCCGGGCCAGTGACGAGCGCGTCATCTGCCGGATGCCACCGACTCCTTCGCGAAACGCCGGCAGTGTGTGTGACGACGGCAG
>JBDKLU010000062.1:0-7895 GCA_039795475.1 Actinomycetota bacterium
TTCTTTGAGGATGTAGCCCTCGGGAACCGTGAACGTCTCACCAAAGCGCGAGTTGAAGCGCAGTGCCAGGTCGCGGGTGAGCTCGAGGTGCTGGCGCTGGTCTTCGCCCACCGGAACAACGTTCGCCTGGTACGCCAGAATGTCGGCGGCCATGAGAATCGGGTACGTGAAGAGGCCGACGCTGGCGGCATCCGTGCCCTGCTTGGCTGACTTGTCTTTGAACTGCGTCATGCGACTGGCCTCACCGAAACCGGTGATGGTCGAGAGCACCCACATCAGCTGGGCGTGTGCAGGAACCTGCGACTGGATGAACAGCGTGCTCTTCGCGGGGTCGATGCCGGCCGCGATGTACTGGGCGGCAGTTGAGCGAGTGCGTTCGCGAAGCTCGGCAGGGTCTTGGGGAACCGTGATCGCGTGCAGGTCGACGACGCAGAAGAAGGCGTCGAATTCGTCTTGCATGCCCACCCAGTTGCTGAGTGCTCCGATGTAGTTGCCGAGGTGAAGCGAGTCACTCGACGGCTGCATGCCGGAGAGAAAGAAGGGCTTAGACATGCCTCAAGTTTAGAGTGCGTAGTCGACGACGACCGGAGCGTGGTCGCTCCAGCGAGTGTCGTATGAGTCGGCTCGATCGACGGTGTATCCGGATGCCAGTGCTGCCAACGCTGGAGTCGCAAGGTGGTAGTCAATGCGCCAACCGGCGTCAGTGTCGAATGCCTGACCACGGAACGACCACCAGGTGTACGGACCGGCAACCTCACCAGCCGCAACGCGTCCGACATCTACCCATCCCAGACCGGTTCCGGTAGTTCCGTCGGCAAGTTCGATGCTCTTGCCCGCTTCACCCATGAATCGGTCGAAGTAGGCGCGCTCCTGTGGCAGGAAGCCAGCATTCTTGACGTTGCCCTTCCAATTCTTGATGTCGAGCTCGCGGTGACCAACATTGAGGTCGCCAACAACGAGCGCGTAGTCGGTGTGCTTGGCAATCTGGGGCATGCGTTCGACCATGCCCTCGAGGAACTTGTACTTCTCTACCTGCTTAGGGGTGTCGACCTCGCCCGAGTGAACGTACGTGCTCACCACGGTGAGAATCTTGTCGCCGATTTTGTAGTCGGCCTCGAGCCAGCGACCGGCAGAGTCAAAGTCATCTGCCCCGATAGCTACCCGGTGAATCTCAGCGGGAGCCCGGCTTGCCAGGGCAACACCGGCACGCCCCTTGGCGGTAGCGGCATCGTGCAGGATATTCCACTCAGGGCCCAGCAGAGACTCCAGGTCTTCGGTCGATGCGCGCACCTCTTGCAGAGCGAGGATGTCGACGTTGCGCGCATCCAGCCAGTCGCCCATGCCTTTACGGAAGGCTGCTCGGACTCCATTGACGTTTACTGTGGCGATGCGTACGGACATAGTTCGACCGTATCACTCAGCGCTTGAGGCGGTTCTTGATGCCTTGACGCGTGATGACCCAGCCGGTTTCGGCCGGGGTGATCCCGGCATCGCGCATGCTCGTGGCGATCCATTCGGCGGTGAGCAGGTAAATGCGACAGACAATGTTGAACCAAACCAGGATTGCCACGAACACGGCGAACGTTGTGAACAGTGGATTGTGGCCTGTGCTCGTCAACAGCGCGCTTCCGAGAACCTTCAAGAGTCCGAGGGCGATTCCCCCAAGGAGCGCTCCCCGCCAGAGGAACCTGAAGGGAATCGCGACCCCCGAAAGAAGCCGAATCATCAAGGCGGGCATCACCGTATCGACGGCGATCACAACGACAACAATGACGAGCTTGACGCCGATTGCGGTCCAGTCGTGCAGGTATTGGTCAAGCCCCAGCCATTTCACAACATCCGAGAAGAATGACGTGGCGATGACGAGCAACGATGCGGCAAGAAAAATCACCGTGCCGTAGATGAGGGCGATGATCAGATCCCACAGTTTGAGCAAGAAGAAGTTGAGCGTTGGGCGAGGCAGCCCAAACATGTGGTGCATGGCAACGCGTGTGTATTGAATCCAGTTGATTGCAGTCATGGCCAAAACAACGAGCGCCAGGATGCCTGTCCAGCCGAGTGTCGTATCACTCAGTGAATCGGGGTGTATGGCTCCGGTGGGGGAGATGAAATTAGGTATTTGAAGGTTGATGAATGCGATGACGGCATCACGAACGTCTTGGTGCTCGTGCATGTAGAAGGACGAAACGGAGAAGCCGACCCAGATGGCTGCGAACGCGGCGAAGAACAGCTGAAATGACATTCCGGCCGCAGAGAGGTTTCCTCCTGCAAGTGAATAGGCGTCGTAAACGCGAAAGGGTTTGAGCCGCAGCATGCGCGCAAGAAGCCGTTTGAAATAGGCGGTCATCGCGAGACGAGTGCTCCCGATCGAATTCGACGCAGGCCGATAAGCGCGAGCACGATGCTGCCCCAGAACACGAGCCCCCAAACGACTCCGCCTACGGCGTAGCCGGCGCTGCCGTACCAGTCTGGCCCGACGAGTACGAACTCGGTGAGCGGCAGGTACGCGGCGATAATCGACTGCAGATCGAGTGCTTCTGGCAAGAACGTAGCCCACACGATAACGAGGCCCGTTGCCTGGAGCAGGTCGATGACGACAATCGCAATGAGCAGGATTAAGAAAGCAGGCCGAAATCTTCGACCGATGCCCAGCACGATGCACGCAATTCCCACAGCGACTTGAATCACCGGTGGAATCAGAAAGGCGAAAAGCATCAGCGGGTCGAGCGTGATTGCTCCGTCGACGCAAGCGATGAGCAGGGTAATCAACGCCTGGAGCGCTGCGACAGCACCAACAGCTATGAGCAACGGCCGGATGATGCGTCCGCTGGTATCTGCGCTGTTGTTCATGTGTCCATCGTATCCGCGTAAAAAGTAAGAGGCCCGGGAACCCTTGCGGATTCCCGGGCCTCTCATGAGCCCTGCTAGAAACTAGCTAGCGTCGAGGTCAGACGTGAGCATTGCTGCAAGCTCGTCAGCTACGCTCTCAGCGTTGTCGCCTTCGACGGAGAGAACGAGTTCTTCTCCGTGTCCGACAGCAAGTGCGAGCACTGACAGGATGCTAGCTCCGTCTGCGTTGTCGCCCGAAGGCTTCGTGATGGTCACAGAGTGGCCAGTCGCGCCCACTGCCTGAACGAACAGGCTAGCGGGGCGAGCGTGGAGTCCCACGCTCGAGCCAACGGTGACAGTTCTCTCGGCTTTAGGCAATTGCTTCCTCCAGCTCCTCATCGGTC
The DNA here is from genome assembly GCA_039795475.1 of Actinomycetota bacterium. Lineage (GTDB taxonomy): Bacteria > Actinomycetota > Actinomycetes > Actinomycetales > Microbacteriaceae > CAIOLM01. Next base: position 3,234 of record JBDKLU010000062.1, read on the forward strand.
TTGGAGTTAGCGCCCTTACCAATGTTCTTTGCGATGATCACGCAGAGAGCGGTAACGACGGTACCAATCGCGATTGCGAGGAGGTAGAGACCGGGGTTCGATACGAGTGCAGCAACCCAGATACCACCGTGGGGAGCGTGGCTACCCACCTGGAACAGGCCGACGAGAGCACCGGTAACACCGGAACCGATCATGATCGAGGGGATCACGCGGATGGGGTCAGCAGCAGCGAACGGGATAGCACCCTCAGTGATGAAGGAGAGACCCAGAATCCATGCAGCCTTACCAGCCTGACGCTCGGAGTTCGAGAAGAGGTTCTTGCGAACAACCGAAGCGAGTGCGAGACCGAGGGGAGGCGTCATACCAGCTGCCATGACGATTGCCATAACGACCAGCTTGGGGTCGTTGCCAGCAGTCTGAGCAGTGGTCTCAGCCAGAAGTGCAACAGCGGTGGTGTAAGCCACCTTGTTGACGGGGCCACCCATGTCGAATGCCATCATGAAACCGAGCAGGATACCGAGCAGTGCCAGGTTTCCGCCGGTCAGACCCGACATCCAGTCGGTGAGAGCCTTGATAACTGCTGCGACGGGAGCGCCGATAACAGTCATCATGAGGAAGGCAACCACGAACGAGGCGACGATCGGGATGATAACAACGGGCATGATCGAAGCGATGCCGCGAGGCAGCTTGATCTTGCCGAGGTAGTAAACAACGCCACCGGCGAGAAGAGCGCCGAGAAGGCCACCGAGGAAGCCCGAGCCGTTGTTGGATGCGATGAAACCAGCGAGGAAGCCGGGAACGAGACCCGGACGGTCCGCGATAGCGTACGCGATGAACATCGAGAGAACGGGAACCGCGAAGGTCAGACCGAACTTACCGAGGCTGGCGAAGAAACGAGCCCAGCCAAGCTGAGATCCGAAGTCTCCGGTGCTGCCCAGGAATGCCTGCCAGCTCCAGTCCCACTTGCCCAGGTCATATCCACCGAGGGCGAAACCGATGGCGAGGAAAATACCACCAGCGGCGATGATGGGGATCATGTAGGAAACACCAGTCATCAGCCAAAGGCGAAGACGGGTTCCTGGTCCCATGTTTGAACTACTCACTATGAAGCCTCCAATGCTTCTTTGCGTTGCGGTTTCTACTTGCGAACCCAACCCAACGGGTTGGGAACTCTATTTATTAGGGGGTTAGCCGAACAGCTTCTTGAAGAAGCCGTCCTTCTTGTCGCCCTCGGCCTTAGGAGCCTTGGGTGCTTTGGGTTCAGCAGCAGGCTTTGCAGCCTCGCCATCCCCAACAAGTTGTGCGGTGCCATCCTGAGCACCCTTGACAGCAGAGGCAACAATGCCGTCTGCGTCGGCGAGAGCCTTCGAAACGCCTACGGCGACGAACGGCTTTCCGTTGAAACGGCTCTTCTGCTTGACCTCGAGGTCGCAAGCGAAGATGGCTACATCGGCTGCGTCAATGGTTGCCTGCGACATCGGAGTCGAGCCAGCAGAACCCTGAGTCTCAACGGTGATCTCGTGGCCGGCCTTCTTGGCTGCCTGCTCAAGGGCCTCAGCGGCCATGTAGGTGTGGGCGATGCCCGTGATGCACGATGTTACGGCAACGATTTTCATGCCTGTACCTCTCTGGTGATGATGGATGCAATCTCTTCGCCGGTGGTGGCACTACGGAGTGCCTGGCGGAAGTCTTCGTGAACAAGCTTGCGTGCGAGGGCAGCAAGGATGTGCAGGTGCTGGTCGTCTGCTCCGTCAGGTGCAGCGATCAGGAAGATGAGGTGAGCTGGGCCGTCGTGGGCACCGAAGTCGACACCGTCAACGCTGGTTGCGACAGCAACCGAGGGGGTGGTGACGTGAGCCGAGCGAGCGTGGGGGATGCCGATACCGCCGGGAAGACCGGTTGCCATCTGCTCTTCGCGAGCACGGACATCCTCGAGGAATCCTTCGATGTCAGTCAGGCGACCATCCGCGAGCATCTTCTCAGCGAGCTGACGAGTTGCGTCCTGCTTGTTCTCTGCCACGAGACCGACGATGGTGAGGGCCTCGGTGGTGAGTGCTTTCTTGTCTGACATTTCTTACAGTTCCTCGATTCGGGCTTGGGGGTTCGGTGACGCCTGTGCCGTCACCTTGTTCAAAGTGATGTCATTCGGACCAGGAACCGTGGTTCCTGGCAGCTGCACTGCTGCGGCTCCCCACGCTACCGCTGTTGACACTTTTTGCGTCAGCGCGTCGCCACGGTCCAGAAAATTCTTTCGAGCGGCCAAATCGGCGCTTAAGTAGCCTGCGAGGCTGCTATCGCCAGCTCCAACGGTGCTGTCGGCCTCAACCGGTGCGTGGTTTGCCCAGACAACATCGGTCGTGGTGACGAGCAGTGCGCCGTGTTCCCCAAGGCTCACCAGAACGGTTGCCTCGTCGTCACGAAGGATGCTGCGCGCGTAGTTGGTGACGTCTTCAACGGTGGGAAGCGCACGACCCGCGAGTTCTTCGAGCTCCTCGTGGTTCGGCTTGAGCAGGTCGGCAACACCGGCGTGAGCCACGGTCGCAAGTGCTTTGCCTGAAGTATCAATCGCAACGCGAACGCCGTGCGCGTGGGCACGCTGTGCCATCTCGACGTAGAAGTCGCCGTCAAGTCCGCGAGGAAGGCTGCCGCCCATCACGAGCCAGGTTGGCTTTGTGTCGAGAACGGTTTCGATCTCGGCGATGAGCAGGTCGCGCTCGTGATTTGAGAGAACCGGACCTGCTTCATTGATCTTGGTGGTGTGACCCTCGTCGTCAACGATGGTGATGTTCTGACGAATCTCGTTTGCGATTGGTGAGGTGACGGTGGTCACGTCGATTTCGGCGAGCTTCGTGTTGATCCATGCGCCACTGACGGCGTCGGCAGGGAAAACGGCAACCGTTGCAACACCGTTCTTGGTGAGTGCGCGAGAAACATTTATGCCTTTTCCGGCGGGGTCTTTAATCTTGTCGCTCGCGCGGTTCACTTCATCGATGGCGAAAGTGGGAACTTCAAGCGTGACATCGATGCTCGGGTTTGCGGTCAGGGTGACGATCATGCCAGCACCACATCCACACCAGCAAGTTCGATTTCGAGTGCGAGCTCGGCGTCGAGTCCTGAGTCAGAGATCACCGTGTCGACCGCGCTCAACGGGGCAACATTCGCAAAGTCTTCGCGACCGAACTTGCTGTGGTCGGCAAGAACGACAGTGCGACGAGCGGCGCTCATGAGCGCCGTCTTAATGCGTGCTTCGTCAATGTCGGGGGTCGTGAGTCCGCGCTCGGCGGTAATGCCGTTGATTCCCATGAAGGCAACATCAACAGAAACGGATGCGAGGGCTTCGTTCGTCCAGGGGCCGACCGCGGCAAGGGTCTGCGTGCGAACGTGACCGCCGAGAAGGTGAAGTTGCACGTTGGGCTTCGAAGCCAGGATGCCGGCGACAGCAATCGAGTTCGTGACGACGGTGAGTTCTACATCGTCAGGAAGGAGGCCAGCGAGAAGAACGGTGGTGGTTCCTGCGTCGATGATGATCGAGCCACCGTCGGGAAGTTCGGCGAGGGCGGCCTTGGCGATGCGAGTCTTCTCTTCGGAGAGGCGACCTTCGCGAGCGGCGACCGGGGGCTCAACACCTAGGCGCTCAGCGGGGATTGCTCCACCGTGTGCGCGCTGCACGAGACCGCGGCGTTCCATGACGGTGAGGTCGCGACGGATGGTCTCAGGAGTGACGTTGAATTCGTCGGCGAGGTTCTTCACTTCGACGCGTCCATTCGCACGCGCAATGGCCAGGATGGCCTGGTGGCGCTCGGGTGCGTACATGGAACCTCGTCGTTCGAAGGTGAACAAAATGTTTGTTTATCTGTTTCTAGTACCGTTTAAGTTTGTTTGTCAAACCTTAACTTCTGTATCGTTGAGAAATATCACCTGGGGGTTACCCCCTTCACCTCTAATCTCGAGGAGTAAATCGTGTCGGAACTCACCGGAATCGGCGTCGGTCGCGGAATCGCTGCAGGCCCTGTTCGTCGCATGCCCGACCCGCTGCCCATTCCTTCCGAGACTCCTTTCTCCGGTGATGTCGACGCAGCAGTAGAGAAGACAGCAGCTGCGATGAAGGTTGTCGCCACCTGGCTCAACGAGCGTGGGGCAAAAGCCGGCGGTGAGGCACAGGGTGTTCTCGAGGCTCAGGCACTCATGGCGGGCGACCCTGCACTTGCAAAAGATGTTGCCGGACGCATCGCCAAGGGATCGTCACCTGAGCGCGCTGTTTACGACGCGTTCCTGTCGTTCCAGAAACTTCTTGAAGGCATGGGCGGATACATGGGTGAGCGCGCTGCTGACCTCGCCGATGTTTCGCAGCGTGTGCGTGCCGAGCTTCTCGGTGTTCCAGCTCCCGGTGTTCCCGAGTCGGACGATCCTTTTATTCTTGTCGCTCACGACCTCGCGCCAGCCGACACTGCACTTCTCGACTTCACCAAGGTGTACGCGCTCGTCACTCGTGACGGAGGCCCCACCTCGCACACCGCAATTCTTGCTCGCGCAAAATCGATCCCAGCCATCGTCGGTGTGACGGGCGCCGATGGCTTGGTCGATGGAACGCTCGTTGTCGTGGATGCGAACGCATCGACGGTTCACGTGGGAGTTAACCAGGCTGCCGTTGACGCTGCATTG
>JBDKLU010000063.1:0-4687 GCA_039795475.1 Actinomycetota bacterium
TTGTCGACTTAGGTGTTAGTGATAAAGGTCGGAGCCAAGTAGAACGTCTTCACTGACTACACCCGTAGAAGACTCACAATCCCAGCAGTGGACGGGGGTTCAATTCCCCCCATCTCCACGAGAGAGACGCGTGCGCGGCATGCGGACATCTCCACCATGAGTGAGTCACATCACACGCTGCTGTTTTCTCGGGGGAGAAATGAAAAAACGGGGAGCATCCGGGCTGGCTGTTGGAGCCGCCTGTGCTCTTGTTGTCGCGACTCAATTAATCGCTGCCCCCGCATCGTTCGCCGCTACCGCGTCTCCGACGACTCTTTTGAATTCTCTAGTCGTCAGTACCGAAACGCACAGCTCGACGTATGCGCGGTCGATGTTTCGGCACTGGATTGATTCTGACGGCGATGGATGTGACACCCGCAAAGAAGTGTTGCAACGAGATAGCTCGACGAATATCGGGTGTCGATCGGCGACCGGAAGGTGGTACTCGCCCTACGACGGCAAGGTGCTGACCGTGGCAAGTGGCATCGATATTGATCACATGGTTCCCTTGAAAGAAGCGTGGGAATCGGGCGCGTGGAATTGGACTGCAGCTCAACGCCAAGCCTTTGCTAACGACCTGGGCTATGCCTACTCACTCGTGGCAGCATCGGCCTCATCGAATCGATCGAAAAGCGATAAGGATCCGCAGGATTGGATGCCGAGTCGCTCGAGTTTTCGTTGCACCTATGTGAGCCGCTGGATTGCAGTCAAGTACCGTTGGCACCTCACCGTCGATTCGAGTGAGAAGGGCCAATTGCAGACCGAATTGGCTTCGTGCTCGAGTGGGCTTCAGGTCAGTCTGCCTGCGCGCATCAATTCAGTGACGGAGCCTCCCGCAGGTTCGGGCGGAAGTTCAGGCGGAGGTTCGAGCGGTGGCTCAGGGGCGAACGATCCTCGTTACTCGACGTGCACGGCTGCGAAAGCTGCCGGTTACGGTCCATATCGTCGGGGTGTCGATCCGGAATACGCCTGGTACACCGACCGGGACAACGACGGCATCGCCTGCGAATAGACGTAATCGCAGGGCCGGGTCAGGCCTTTCGGCTGCGAGCAAGAACCAGCCCGACTCCGAGAAGCGCGACTAGTGCGGCTGAAGCAGCCCACAGTGGAGAGCCAGCACCGGTGTTTGCTAGTTCGCTTCCAGAACCGGCTTCAGACTCGGCTTCAGCGAGAAACTCCTGATACTCAAGAGTCGAGAATCGCTGAATTCCGAAGCCCTGGTGACTGCCGTCTACCGCGTAGCCGCCAGCGGCCAGGATTTGCCCATCCGCCTGCATGGCGCCGACTTCGTAATATCCGTTGAATCCGGTGGCAAATCCATTCGTGCCAAACGAACTCACGATGTTTCCGTCAACGGTGAGAGCGGCCACACGACCAGAAGTGACTCCTGCAGTGTTCTGATATCCGAAAAGGTAGAAGTTTCCGTCTGACGATTGGACTGCATCGAGTGCGACATTCTCGTAGGCGGAGTCCGACGTCGCTTGAGTTGCTCCGGCGGTTCCGAAACTGGAATCGAGCGAGCCATCCGATGTTAGCTTGAGGGCAGTAAAAGCGTGGTTTCCAGTCGATGCGAGCCTGCCATCACCGAAGAGGAAAATTCCTGCCCCGGACAAAATGAGCTTTCGTCCGTTGGCTTCGCCGGTGCCCACAGTGACAGTTGTTGATCCCGAGGCGCCAAAAGAAGTATCCAAAGAACCCGTGGTCAAGAATCGCCAGACCTTGAAATCACCAGCGTCGTTTCCTCCAACAACGATGCGCCCGGTGGTATCGATAGCCATGGACTCGGCTCGAGAATCGACTCCTGAAATGTTCGTGGCGCCACCGGTACCGAAGCTCGTGTCGGTGGATCCGTCGCTGTCAAGGCGCATAATCCACGAGTTGCTGAAGTCCGTGTATCGACCAGACACCAGCAGTTCGCCCGAGTCGGCGACCGCGAGAGCCCCGAATGTGGTGCGATCACCGCGGGGGTCAATCCAGATGCCAGCTGAGCCGAATGAGGTGTCTAAAGAACCGTCCGTGTTGAGGCGAACGATGGCTACTCGGTAGTCGGCGCCGGATTGGTACTCGATGTCACCGCCGATAAGAATCTTGCCGTCGTTCTGCACGGCCATGCCGCGGGGAACGTCGTGCCCTACTCCGATGTCGAGATCGACAATGCCTGAAGTTCCAAACGAGGCATCGAGTGTGCCGTCCACATTGAATCGAGCTGCGTAATAGTTCCAGCCGTCGCTCCATCCGGGCGTGCTGTAGTAGCCCGACGTGATGATCTTGCCGTCGTCCTGCACTGCAATTCCACGAATGGCGTCGGACTCGGTTGCCGTGATTGTGGCAACACCGCTGGATCCAAAGGTGCTGTCGATGGTTCCATCCGGAACGGCAGCGTGAGCAGAGACGGGCAACGCAACGATGAGCGCTAACGTAGCGACGGCGCTGACCAGGGCGGTTACGAGTTTCATGGATTCCCCTCCGACAATTGGCTCATTGTTGCAGGCGAAGGGCTCAGTGCGCTAGTGAATTGACTTCACTGCATGCGGAATATTGCCTAACCCGCGGCAGTGAAGTTCAGTCGTGCGGCCTCACGCGTGAGTGCCATCGCACTCGTCGCGATGGCCGGGCCGAGGCGCGGCAGGTCGATGTGGTCCAGGCGACCACTGATCGAGATTGCAGCGATGGGCTTGCCATCGAAGTCGAGAATTGGTGCGGCAGCGCATCCGACATTCTCGGTTGATTCTTCGCGTTCGAAAGCGACGCGGTTCTCGCGAATCTCAACGAACTGGGCGCGGAGAACGTCAGGGTTGGTGATTGTGCGAGGTCCGATTGGTTTGAGGGGTTGCGCCAAAATCTCATCGACGATCGTGTCGGAGGAGAATGCGAGCAATGCTTTTCCGACGCCGGTTGCGTAGGCGGGAAGACGTCCGCCGACGCGCGACGGCAGTGGGGGAGTCAGGCTGCTGCGCAATTTCTGAATATAGACGACCTCGTGGCCTTGAAGCACGGCGAGATGGACCGTCTGGCGGGTGGCGTTACGCAGTTCCACCATGCTCGGCAGCGTGAATTTCTTGAGGTCGCTGGGGCGAGTAGCGCGTTCGCCGAGTTCAAACAGTCTCATGCCGAGGCCCACTTTGGCACCGTTGCGCTCAAGAAAACCGACCTCGATCAGCTCGGTGATGATGCGAGACACACTCGCCTTGGGGATCCCGCTTCGACGACCAATTTCCGACACGCTCAGTGCGCGATCTGATCCTTTGAATGCAGACATAACGGCGGAAACACGCTGAATCATCGACCGGTCACCCGTGTCTGGAATGTCTCGCTCAGTGGAACGCATCCTATGAGTATGGTGACGGTGCTGAAACGATGTCAAACAAGCACTTCCATTGTTTCGTGCAGATTGGCTACCGATGACCGTAACCGACATCCCCTCGGCTGTTGACAGCCTGCTCGCGTGCGAGAGCAACCGCGTGTCGCGCTCGCGCATCACCGAGGAGTGGGACGGACTCGACCTCACCACCGCCTACCGCGTGCAGCGCGAGCTGGTCGCCGCGAAGGTTGCTCGCCAGGGTGACGCAGTCATCGGAACCAAGCTTGGACTCACCAGCGCCGCCAAGCAGCAGCGCATGGGAATCTCATCCCCGCTCACCGCTGTGCTGCTGAATAGCTATGTGCTCGAGGAAGGCGCACTTCTTCCGCTCGACCGTCTTATCCAACCGCGTGTTGAGCCCGAGCTGGTGTTCACGATGAAGAAGAAGTTGCGCGGGCCCGGTGTCGCCACCGAGGATGTGCTCGACGCGATCGACAAGGTTTATGCCGGCTTCGAAGTAATCGACTCGCGCTACCACGATTACTCATTCGCTCTGCCAGATGTCGTCTCGGACAACGCCTCAAGCGCCCTGTTCATCGTTGGAGAAGTCGGCATTGATGCGGCAAACATCGACCTGGTCAACGAACACGTCGCCATCAGCAAGAACGGTGAATTCGTCTACGAGGCAACCGGCGAGGCCGTGCAGGGTAATCCGGCATACGCGCTCGCTCTCGCTGTCAATGAGCTGGCCGAACGCGGACAGTTCGTCGACGCGGGTGCAGTTGTGCTTACCGGCGGCATGACCGACGCCGTTCCGATTGGCCCCGGTGACACAATCAGTGCCGTCTTCTCGAACCTCGGCACGCTGAGCGTGACCGCGACCCGCTAGCGCCAAACAGAAGTAAGGAAGAACCCATGGTTTACACCGCGAGCGACCTAAACAACCTGCCGGAGCCGGTTTACGACCTCGGGCATTTCGCATCCTTCGAGCTCTTTTCGCCGGTTGTCGACGAGACGCTCTGGTTCTTCAAAGACCTACTCGGAATGGTCGAGACTCACCGCGAGGGCAACTCGGTTTACCTGCGCGGATGGGAAGACCCCTACGGTCACTCGCTCAAGATCACCGAGCGCGACACTCCTGGCATGGGCTTTGCCGGCTGGCGCACCACCTCCAAGGCGGCACTCGACCGCCGCGTCAAGGCGATCGAAGCTACGGGCTTGGGCAGGGGCTGGGTTGAGGGCGAAGTGGGCATGGGGCCGGCCTACGAGTTCGTCACGCCCGATGGTGCTCTTCAACGCATCAACTGGGAAGTTGATTACTACAAGGCGCCGCCCATTGACCAGACG
>JBDKLU010000064.1:0-4941 GCA_039795475.1 Actinomycetota bacterium
GACATAGTGGGAACCGGGGGAGACCAGCACAAGACGGTGAATGTTTCGTCGACGGCTTCTATCGTCGCTGCGGCAGCGGGCGTTCCCGTTCTCAAGCACGGCAACCGCGCAGCAAGTAGTGCATCGGGTTCATCCGATGTTCTATCGAAACTGGGCATCAATCTTGAGCTTGACGCTGAGGCAGTGGCGCACGTATTCAACGAAACCGGTATTTCGTTCGCCTTTGCCGCTGCATTTCATCCGGGATTCCGGCACGCTGCTGCAACGCGAAGCGAAATCGGGGTGCCAACGATCTTCAACATTCTTGGCCCGCTCTGTAACCCGGCGCGCCCGCTGGCTTCAGCAGTTGGCGTCGCGTCTCTTGAGCGTGTTCCACTAATCGTGGGCGTATTTCAATCCCGCGACGCAAATGCTCTGGTATTTCGCGGCGACAACGGACTCGACGAGCTCAGCACCTGCGGTCATTCGAGGGTCTGGGAAGTCACGCGCGGGCGCGTCATCGAACATGATTTTGACCCGCGTGAAGTTGGTATCTTGCTGGCTACCTTGGACGACATTCGTGGTGGAACTCCCGATGAAAATGCAGAGACGGTTCGCAGAACCCTGGATGGCCAGAAGGGTGCCGTTCGAGACATCGTCACGCTCAACGCTGCTGCCGGTCTCGTGGCCTTCGATTTGATTGACCGACCCGATTCCATTGAAATTCCGCTGAACGAACGCATCGCTCGCAAATTGGATGTTGCGCACGAAGCCATCGATTCAGGCGCGGCTTCCGCCAAACTCGAAGCGTGGGCTCAGGCGACGCAAGGACGCTAACCTACGCGTCTTCGTCGACCCAGTCCATCGCTTTGGAAACCGCTTTTTTCCATTGGCGCATGAGTCGTTCGCGTTCAGTAGCAGCCATATTCGGACGCCACCGTTTGTCTTCCTGCCAGAGCTTCTTGAGTTCGTCTGTGCTTGCCCACACACCCGTTGCAAGGCCAGCGGCAAACGCGGCGCCCAAAGCGGTTGTTTCAGTGATGACAGGCCGAATCACATCGACTCCGAGCAGGTCAGCCTGGAACTGCATGAGTAACTCGTTATGGACCATCCCACCGTCAACACGCAGATCCGGAAGCGTTGTTCCGGTATCGGCATCAATCGCATCAAGCACTTCACGAGTTTGAAACGCTGTGGCCTCAAGACTGGCTCGGGCAATGTGACCTTTATTGATGTAGCGAGTCAGGCCCACGAGTGCGCCACGCGCATCCGGCTTCCAATAGGGCGCGAAGAGGCCGCTAAAGGCAGGCACGAAGTAGGCGCCACCGTTATCGGGCACGCTTGCCGCCAACTCTTCGACCTCGCTGGATTCGTGGATGATGCCGAGGTTGTCTCGAAGCCATTGAACAAGCGAGCCTGACACGGCGACCGAGCCCTCAAGGGCATAGTGTGCTGGCTCGCCCTCTCTTTGGTAGGCCACAGTAGTGATCAGCCCGTTTCGAGAGTGCACAACGTGCGTTCCGGTATTCACCATCATGAAGTTTCCGGTGCCGTAGGTGTTCTTGGCTTCACCGTTTTCGAATGCCACTTGCCCAAAGGTTGCTGCCTGTTGGTCGCCCAAAATGCCTGCAAGTTTCACGCCGGGTAGGGGGCCGGTGCAGATTCCGAATACGCCACTCGACGGGCGAATATCTGGCAAAACGCTCGCAGGTACACCAAACGTTTCGAGCAATTTAGCGTCCCAGGACAAGGACTCGAGATCCATGAGGAGGGTGCGCGATGCGTTCGTCACGTCAGTTACGTGCTTACCGCCACTAATGCCACCGGTGAGATTCCACGCAATCCACGTGTCGGGGGTGCCGAATATAAGATCTCCGGAGGTTGCCAACTCACGAGCGCCGTCTACGTTGTCAAGAATCCAACGAATTTTCGAGGCCGAAAAGTACGCGGTGACCGGAAGGCCAGTCTTGGCTGTGATGACGGTCGCACTTTGCTTCTCAAGCAACGAATCGACCCAATCCTGGGTTCGTGTGTCTTGCCACACAATGGCGTTGTAGACCGGCACGCCCGTGTGTCGATTCCACGCGATAGTCGTTTCGCGCTGATTGGTGATTCCGACCGCAGTAATGTCAGCTGCGCTCAAAGAAGCGGTGCGCATTGCTTCCTCAATGACGTGCACCGTATTCGTCCAGATTTCTTGAGGGTCATGTTCGACCCAACCGCTTTGAGGAAAAATCTGAGTGGTCTCTTTTTGTGCCTGTCCAACTCGGTTCGCACGCTCGTCGAAGATAATCGCTCGAGTGCTGGTGGTTCCGTTATCGATGGCAAGCACATAAGACATGGCACTTAGGTTCGCACATCTAGCCAACATCGCGTGCACACCGAACCAAGTTTTTTACGCGTCATTCTGTCAATGTGAAGTCACGCCACAGTGCTGTGCATGCAAAGGAGCATCATGAACGACTCAGTTACACCCAACCTCATCGAATCTGAGCAGTGGAAGGCAATGGAGGATTTCTCTGCAGGAATTGACACCAACCGTTTGCCTCAGACCGATGCTCTCGAAGGCCACGTCCACACCATCACGCTTGCTGACGGTGGCTCGGTGCGCTTCGAATTCGGCGCTGGGCGCACAGTGACATGGTCTGTCGCAGGGGAGTCATGGGCGGGATCTGGTGTTGACACCTATGACGGAGTAGCGGTCGGTGACGGTGCTTACTGGGTGGATCTCAATCTCTCGGAACGCCCCGTCGAATCAATTACGGCAGTTTTTCACCCACAAACGGGATGGGCACTCCTCGTGCACTCGATCATCCACGACGAGAATTTCACGACCGAGACTCGAGTAATGCAGACGTTCCACCCGGGCTACGTGGATGACCACTCCGAGGTCAAGCTTCCTGAAGAGACTCGCGATCTCATCGGTAAGCGCACACTTTTCAGGTACAGCGCCAACCACCTGTACGAGCACATCTACTTGAGTTCTCGTCGTTTTGTGTGGCACAACCTCGTGGGGGAGCAGCGCGGTCACGCTGCTGCCGAACTGGCCACCACTTGGAAGCTCGAAGATGGGCTTTACGTATTTACGTGGCGAGAAGAAATCATCCCGGTCGGAACGGTCTTCGTCTTTGACTACGCGCGTGGGCGTTCCACCGGCAAGTTCATCGGTCTGACCAGCGACGGAAAGATCGAAAACGGCAAGGGCGGTGCGCTCATCATTCCGTTCGGGCAGTCAAACTACTCCGAACACCAAGAACCCGTCTAAGTCTTAGCCGTCGGTCGCTGCTGGACCAGCCCACGGCTTGGCAGCCCCGGAGAAAATAACGGTCAGGCCGATGAGGCCAGTAAATACCCAGAACATGTTGAGTAGGCCAATTGCTTGGCCGAGGAAACCCAACAACGGAGGGGCTACCAAGAATGCCGCGTAACCAAAGGCTGTAACCACAGCAACGCGTCCACTTGAGTTTTCACCATCTGCTGCGGCGGAAAGCAAAAGTGGGAAGGCGAGGGCAACGCCTGCACCCCAGAGGGCCGCACCGGTCCACGCGAGGAAGGGGTTGGGCGCGCCCAGGATCACGAGGAGTACGCCCAAGATTCCCGCGACGCCGAACCAGCGAAGTACGGATGCGCGACCAAACTTGTCGACGAGCTTGCCGCCGGCAAAACGAACAATGGTCATCGAACCGACGAGTACAGCGAACGTGAGTGCCGCATCCTGCGCTGGGATCTTGTAATCGTCAACCATGGAGAGGGCTAACCAGTCGTTAGCGCCACCCTCTGCGACCGATGCGCCGAAAATGGCGAGACCCAAGAACACGAGTCGAGGGTTCGTCCAGTTTGCGCGTCGTTCAGCGGGGGAGACGTGCTCCTGGGTGGCGTGTTCACCGTGCGATTGACCGGTGCCGCGAGGAATGTATCGAAGCATAGTCGCGAGCAATAGCAAGAGGAGAACGTTGATGATGATGGTCTGAATTGTCACCGCGAGTCCGGCAACGATCGCAAGAGAACCTGCGAGGGCGCCTGCCAGGGTGCCAAGGCTAAACGCACCGTGAAGTTGAGGCATGAGCGAGCGACCACTGCGTTTTTCTAGTTCTGCACCCTCAACATTGATGCCTACGTCACTCATGCCGAAGCCGATACCGGTGATGAATGAGCCTGCACCAAGAATGAACGGGTTTCCCATGAAGAGTGACGTAATCGATACGAGGCCACCACTCAGGATGAAAGCGAAGCCAAGACCAATGGCAAATTTGGTGCCACGGAGGGCAACAACTCGCCCTGCCGCAACCAGCGCGAGCATTGCTCCAACTGATCCGCTGAGGAAGAGGATTCCCAGGGTCGCCAGATCAACGTGAACCAGCTCGCGAATCTGAGGGATGCGAACGACCCAGGCGGCGCTTGAAAGACCGAAGATGAAAAAGAAACTGACAAGTGCAACAACGGCAGAGCGCGACTGGTTCACAGGGCTGGTTGACATCTAGGCCTCGTCCAAAATTGATTCGTGGTGGGGGAGTTCCTCGGGGGCGAGGCGCGTGTTTCTGTTCGCGAAAAGTCCTGCGATCAAAAGGGTTGCAGGAATGGTAAAGACGGCAAGAAGGCTTGTAAATTGCGCCAAAACACCGAGGAGGGGAGGGCCGACCGTGACCGAGACCGAACCGGTGGTGGCCAGGTAGCTGACACGTGAGCTAACCAGTCGAGGCTCAAAACTGACCGCTGAGACGCACAGGGGGAATCCGATAGAAAGACCGACGCCCCACAGGAAAGTACCTAGGTAGGGGATGTGCGTCGCTGGTGAACTGATCACAACTGAAATTCCGAGGACAGCGATAAGCGCATAGATGAAGAGTGCTCGAGCGCGCCCTAAGAAATCGACGCTCAGTCCGCCGGTAAAGCGACCGATGGTCATGCCGGCAAAATAAAGCGAAAGTCCTAAACCGGCGTCTGCCGCACTCATGCCGTTGC
>JBDKLU010000065.1:0-3654 GCA_039795475.1 Actinomycetota bacterium
AAATGACTGTCAAGAATGTGCTCGTCGTCGGAGGCGGCATCACTGGAACCGTTGCTGCTATCGCCCTTGCTCAGCAGGGTGTCAAAGTAACGATGCTTGAGATTTCGCCCAAGTGGCACGGTGTTGGCCACGGTATTACCGTTCAGGGCAACCTGCTCAAGGTCTTCCGCGCCATCGGTGCCTACGACGAGATCGCGGCTAAGGGGCACACTTTCAACAACATGCGCCTGTTCAACGCTGACGGCAGCCCGATCGCTGAAATCCCGATCGCACAGACCGGTGGCTCCGACCTTCCCTCGACTATGGGTGCCCTTCGCTCCGACCTGCAAGATGTGCTGGTCAACAAGTTCCACGACCTCGGCATTCAGATTCACCTCGGCACCACCATGCAGTCGTACGAGAACAAGGGCGACAGCATCGATGTCACATACAACGACGGCACCGTGCACAATTTCGATCTCGTCATTGCCGCTGACGGCATCAAGTCTCCGACCCGCAAGATGCTCGGCAGCAAGCACGACAAGAAAGCTACGGGTCTTGGCATCTGGCGCGTTGTCACCAAGCGCTCTCCCGAAATGGATGCCTCGGGAATGGCATACGGCGGCGACGAGTACAAGGCCGGCTACACCCCGATCTCGAAGGATCTCTGCTACTGCTTCGTCCTGACCAAGCCAGAGCGCCCCGACAACGGCCTCACCGATGCTCAAGAAATGAAGCGCCTACTTTCGAGCTACCACGGTCACTTCGATTTCATCCGCGAAAACATCCAAGAAGACGACTACATGAACTTCACTCCGATCGAGTGGCTGTTCATTGACGACGAGCCGTGGCACGACGGTCGCCTCATTGCTATCGGTGACGCCGTTCACGCTTGCCCACCCCTGATTGCGCAGGGTGCCGCACAGTGCTCAGAAGACGCATATGTTCTCGCGCAGTACGTCACGAAAGACGGAGATATGGAACAGCTGCTCACCGACTACACCAACGCTCGCAAGGCTCGCCTCAAGATCGTGGTGGATGCCTCGCTGCAACTTGTCGACTGGGAAATCCACCCCGAGACGCCCGGTGCAAATCCCGGTGCCCTGATGGCGTCTTCGCTCAAGGCCCTCGCCGACAATCCGGCCTTCTAAATGAGCAGCGAACTTCCTTCGGGCACCGTTCCTCGTCGTGTTGTAACCGGACACGACGAGAACGGCGTTTCGATTGTCGTCTCTGATGGCATTGTTCCGGTGCACCGCGTGATGCCTCAGGATGGCGTCGGCTTCTACGAGATTTGGAACACGGAAGGCGCACCCGCTCCGGTTTCACGTGTCGAACCAAACGAGCCAACCGAACGCACCCTGCGCGTTCCGCCACCCGTCAACGGCACCAAGATTCGCATCAACGAATTCTTCCCCGGGTTCATCAACGAGCTCGGCAACCAGTCGCCGATTCACCGCACCGAATCGATCGACTACGGAATCGTGCTCGAGGGCGAAATTGTGCTTGTGCTCGACGACAGCGAAGTCACGCTCAAGGCTGGCGACGTTGTCGTACAGCGAGGCACCGACCACGCCTGGGCAAACCGAAGCGACAAGGTGTGCCGTGTGGCGTTCATCCTTGTTGACGGAAAGTTCACTCAAGACCTGCTCGACGTGCTCCCTGAAGATGTGAACAGCAAGCTCATGCACGACGGGCCTCACGACTAATGAGCAGCATGCACTTTGACCACGTCGGTCTCAACGTCGGCGACCTCGAGGCACAGGCAGCCTGGTACGAAAAGGCACTCGGTCTTCGTCGCACTCACCCGTTCACTGTTCCCCCGATCGAAATGACGGGCATCTTTTTGATCGACGGCCACGGCATCGCTATTGAACTCGTGCACCGCCCCAACAACCTTGCCGGCATGGATGCGCCCAATCCCGCGGTTGCCGCACTCACCCGCGGCTACGGCCACATCTGTCTGCGCGTAGACGACGTTGACGCGTTCTATGCCCAGCTCGTTGCGGCTGGCGCCGAGAGCGCGATGGCGCCGCAAGAGTCGCCCGAGCCCGGCGTTCGTTTCGCCTGGGTGCGCGACCCCGAAGGAAACCTCATCGAGTTCCACGACCGAAAGACCCCGGTGATCTAATGGCCGCTAAGACCCCTCTCGCATTGCCCGGTCTCACCGGCAAGGTTGTTGTCATCACGGGCGCAGCTCGTGGTCAGGGTTTTGCCGAGGCGCTCGTGCTTCTTGCCTCCGGCGCGCACGTCATCGCAACTGACCTCGCGGAGACTTGCCCCACAGCGCTCGATAAAGCCGCAGCCAAGCTGCCCGGCACGCTTGAATACGCCCAACTCGATGTCACCAACGAAGAAGAGTGGGCAGGCCTGGCAAAGTACCTGAAAAAGGCGCACAAACAGGTACATGGCCTCGTGAACAACGCCGGCATACCTTTCCGTGGCCGAATCGGCGAGATCGCGCGTAGCGACTGGGACAAGGTCTTCGCGATCAACACCACCGGCGCCATGCTCGGCATTCAGGCGATTGCTCCCCTGATGCGCAAGGGCGCATCCATTGTGAACATTGGCTCGTCGGCTGGCCTCAACGCCCACCACACGGTTGCCTACACGGCCAGCAAGTGGGCCGTTCGAGGGCTCACCCACGTGACCGCAACCGAGTTTGGCCCGCGCGGAATTCGCACCAACATCGTGCACCCCGGCTACATCGAAACCGAGATGATGGCCGCGGCACCGGCGATCATGACGGATGCACAGCTCGCGCTTACCCCACTGGAGCGCACTGGTCAGCCTGAGGAGGTCGCGGCTGTTGTCGCATTCCTGCTCAGTGATGGCGCGGCCTACGTCAACGGTGCCGAGATTCCCGTCGACGGAGGATTCACGTCTTCTGCGGGAGTCAAGTACATGTCAGACATCATCAAAGCCTCACAACAAAAGAAGTAAGGATCCTCACATGTTTATGTATTTCCCGACCAACTATGTGTGGTCCATGGCTGTTGTTGCGACGCTCAACAACGGTGGTCTCATCGACGAAGTTGACCGCGCCTGCAAGCCAGTTCTCGAAGCTTCGCAGCACGGAGATGACGCTGGCACCGAAGAGCTTTACGCCGCCTGGGTTGAAGTTGCTGACCGCCTTATCGCTTCGGCCGAGGATGACGAGAAGCGTGGCCGCCTGATTGGCGCCGGCGACAAGTACTACCGCTCGAGCCTCTACGTTTCACAGTCGGAGCGCCTTCAGTCCCCCACGTGGGCTGGTCGTAAGGCCGCGTACCAGAAGAGCATCGACCTGCTACTCAAGCACATCGAGCTCTCGGGCGTTCCGATGCAGAAGATCGACATCCCGTTCGAAGACACGAGCCTGCCGGCTTACTACTACCGTGCCGAGCCTAAGAACGGCAAGCCTGCACCTGTCGTGATCCAGCTCAACGGCCTCGACTCGACCAAGGAGATGATGTACTACTCGGGCTTCCCACAGATGCTCGCTCGTCGTGGCATCTCGACCATCATGGTGGACCACGGTGGCACCGGTGAGGCCCTTCGTCTGCGCGACATCAAAGCGCGTGTCGAGACGGAACAATTCGTCTCGCCTATCGTCGACTGGGTTGAGAAACAGCCCGAGCTCGACTCAAACAAGGTCGGTGTCGTCGGCTGGTCACTCGGCGGCTACTACGCACC
>JBDKLU010000066.1:0-3413 GCA_039795475.1 Actinomycetota bacterium
AAGAAGACCAGCCGGGCCGAGGCCTACGACGAGGACGTCGGTCTCTTCAACAGTGTTCGACATTGAAACTCCAGAAAAATGAATGACCGTTCATTTTTGAACGTGATTACACTTTAGGGAAGAATTCATTTTTGTCAACTCATCGACACCAACCTTTTTGATCGGGGAACCCATGGCGACTACAACCGCGACCGCCAACGCTGCCGTCGCAAAAGCGCCTGGACGCCGCGAACGCAAAGCGGAGGAAACCCGCCGTCGTCTGCTCGAGGCAACGCGTGAGCAGATGGCCGAGGGCGGACCCGAGTCCATCACTATCCAGACCATCACCGCCAAGGCGGACATCGGCCAGGGCACGTTCTACAACTACTTCGAGTCGCGTGACGCTGTTATCGACGCGGTCATCCTTGACATGGTTGAAACGCTCGGTCAGCGCCTCGACGCTCTGACCCACGGCATGAGCGATGCTGCAGAGATCTACAGTTTCTCCACGCGACACCTGATGCACACGGCCGTGTCTGACCCGGTGTGGGGATGGCTCGTGGTGCGTTTGGGTATCGCTCAAGAGGGACTCATTGGCGCGCTCGGCCCGCGCGCATCCCGCGACATTCAAATTGGCGTCGACTCGGGCCGCTTCACTGTCGAGGATGTCTCGATCGCCAGCGCGATGACTTTCGGTTCGCTCCTCTCGGTCATGCAGGCCTACCTGCAGAGCGACCGCAAGAGTGACCCCAGCGAGCTCTATGCCGAGAACCTGCTGCGCATGGTGGGCGTTAGCCCCACCGAGGCGCACGAAATCGCGAACCGTCCGCTGCCCACCCTGCCGGAATCGAAAAACTAAAAAATTTCGAAATTTCGTTGACTAACCGAAATTTTTTGGCGAGGATGGACACATCCGGGTCTGTCTTGACAAATCCGGAATTACGCATAAAGTGTATGTACGTTCAAAAATGAACGCTCATTCACTTATTGCACGAACCGAATACCGAACTGGGTCGCAATCCCCGCCGTCTCATTGACCGAGACATCAGGTGGACGATACCGCGGCGCAGCGAAAGTATTTCTCCGTAGCATCACAACCGTTCAACGTCGAAAGGGTGATCCATGAGTCAGTCCAGTGAGCCAATCCTGGTTGCTGAGGGTGTCACTCGCACGTTCGGTGGTGTGACCGCCGTCAACAAGGTCGACCTCGTGGTCAACCAGGGCGAGCTCGTCGGAATCATGGGCCCTAACGGTGCCGGAAAGAGCACGCTGTTCTCGCTCGTTGCAGGTGCGCGCAAACCCTCGTCGGGCAAGCTGCGGGTCTGCGGCAAAGACTTCACCAAGATCGGCCTCGGCGACGCAGCACGTCACGGTGTTGGTCTGGCTCACCAGATTCCCAAGCCGTTCCGCAAGCTCACCGTTCGCCAGAACGTTGACATCGCTTCCTACGTCTTGCCTCGCAACCGCCGTAAGGCAGCCGTGGACTACGCACTCGAAGTGAGCGGTCTCGCGGACCGTCAGAACAAGATGGCCGGTGACCTCGGTCTGCTTGAGCTCAAGCGTCTCGAAATTGCTCGCGTTCTCGCGCTCGACCCCAAGCTCGTTCTGCTCGATGAGGTGGCCGCCGGACTCAACGCGAGTGACCTCGACGAGCTCATCGAGTTGGTGCGCACCGTGCACGCGACGGGCAAGACCGTCATCCTCGTGGAGCACGTGCAAGAGGTCATCCACAAGCTCGCCGAGCGCGTTGTTGTTCTCGAGTGGGGCTCGAAGCTCATGGAGGGAACCCCTGATCAGGTGTCTAACGACCCGCGCGTGGTCGAGATTTACCTCGGGTCAGCTCAAAACGAGTCGGCTCTGGCACGTACCGCCCCGACGAGCACCGAGACGCGTCTCGAAGTCTCTGGGCTCAGCGCCGGATACGGCCCGGTCAAGGTTCTCGACGATGTCTCGTTCTCCGTTGGCAAGGGTGAGATTCTCACCGTGCTTGGTGCTAACGGTGCTGGCAAGACCACTCTGGCTAAGGCCCTCGAAGGAATGGTCAAGACCCGCACTGGCTCGGTTGTCTTCAATGGTGCCAACGTCACCGACATGCCGACCTTCGCGCGTCAACGCAACGGGCTCGCGCTTGTTCCGGAAGGTCGTCGACTGTTCGGTGACCTGACCGTTCGTGAGAACCTGCGCCTCGGTCTCAAGTCGGAGCGCGGATTCAAGGCCGGTCACAAAGATCAACACCCGCTGGACAAGGTTTACGAGCTCTTCCCCAAGCTGGTTGAGCTCAACGACCGCCAAGCTGGTCAGCTCTCCGGTGGCGAGCAGCAGATGGTTGCCGTTGGTCGTGCCCTCGCAGGCGAACCTGACGTCGTGATCTTCGATGAACTCTCGCTCGGTCTCGCGCCCATCGTGGTTGACCGTTTGCTCGAGGCAGTTGTTCAGATCGCCAACTGGGGAACCTCAGTTGTGCTCATCGAGCAGAACATCCATAAGGCGATGGCGGTCGCCGACAAGATTCTCGTCCTCAAGCGGGGCGAGGTTGTCTTTTCAGGAAAGCCCAGTGACTTTTCTGAAGACGAACTTCAGCGTGCGTACCTCGGTGCGGACTAGAAGAACAAAACACCAAGAGAAAAAAACAAAGGAGTATGTCTCGTGAAAAAGAAGATGCTAGCCGCGGTTGCAGTTGCTGCAGTCGCAGGCCTCGCGCTTTCGGGTTGTTCCGGCAGCGGTGGCGCAGGCAGTGAAATCGTCATCGGAACCAGTGTTCCGCTGACTGGTGCCCTCGGCACCATGGGTACGCCGGTTTCGATGGGTTACCAGGCAGCGATCGATGAGATCAACGCAGCTGGCGGTATCGAGTTCGGTGGAGCCAAGCACAAGATCAAGCTCATCATCCAGGACAACGCTTCTGACCCCGCCAAGGCTGCTGCTCAGGCTAAGTCGCTCGTTCTCGACAGCAAGGCTGTCGCTCTTCTCGGTCCGGTCACCCCGCCGCTCAGCATCCCTGAGGCAACGGTTGCTGACCAGCTCAAGATTCCGTTCCTCACCTCGATCACCCCGATCCGCGCCTTCATGGGTGCTAACTCGGGTTGGAACTACGCATGGGACGTCTTCTTCGACGAGCTCCAGATGACCCAGACTCAGTTCCAGGCTTCTGACCTCATCGACACCAACAAGAAGGTCGCTCTGTTCACTGACACCGAAGAAGACGGTGTTGTCATGGGCAAGCTGTGGGAAGAGAACGCACCTAAGTTCGGCTACACCATCGTGAGCCGCCAGGTGTTCCCAGTTGACCAGGGTAACTTCTCCAGCCAGGTTGCTGCGGTGAAGAAGTCCGGCGCTGACATCGTCATCGCTCAGGTCATCCCGCCGGAGGCTATCGGCATCCTCAAGGAAATGAAGGCTCAGGGCTACGACCCCAAGGCGATGTTCATGGAGAA
>JBDKLU010000067.1:0-15937 GCA_039795475.1 Actinomycetota bacterium
GAGCAAGCTCGGCGATGTCGGGGTTCTTCTTTTGCGGCATGATCGACGAACCCGTCGAGTAGCCGTCGTGCAAGCGAACGAATCCGAATTCTTTGGTCGACCACAGGATGATCTCTTCGGCTAGGCGCGAAACATCGATACCGATCTGGGCGGTGATGAAGGCGAACTCGGCGACAACGTCACGGCTCGAGGTCGAGTCGATCGAGTTGGGGCCGGGTGCGGTCAGGCCGAGCTTGGTGGCGACCAGCTTGGGGTCGAGTCCGAGAGAGCCACCGGCTAGAGCGCCAGCGCCGTAGGGCGACAGGGATGCGCGAGCGCTCCAGTCACGGAAACGCTCCAGGTCGCGCACCAGGGGCCATGCGTGCGCGAGCAAGTGGTGTGCGAGAAGTACAGGTTGTGCGTGCTGCAGGTGCGTGCGGCCGGGCATGATCGCGCTCGGGTGCGCGTTGGCCTGCGCAACGAGTGCATCAATGAGCTCGATGAGCTCGTGCGAGATCTGGCGCGAGTGGTCGAGCAGGTAGAGGCGAATCAGCGTAGCGATCTGGTCGTTGCGGCTGCGGCCTGCTCGCAGCTTGCCGCCGAGTTCTGTGCCGGCGATGGCGACGAGTCCGCGTTCGAGTGCGGAGTGAACATCCTCATCTGATTCGAGCGCGACGAATGCGCCCGAAGCAACCTGCTTGCGCAGGGTCTCGAGCGCGGCGTTCATCTTTTTGGCTTCAGCCTTGCTGAGGTAGCCAGCTGCCTCGAGCGCGGCAGCGTGCGCCTGCGAACCTGTGATGTCGTAGTCCGCGAGCGCCCAGTCGAAGTGCGTGGACTTGCTCAGACGCTGCAGCTCAGGTGACGGACCGGAAGCGAAACGGCCACCCCACAGCGCGCCAGCTTCACCGGCACGGTTCGTGCTCTTGCTGGGCTTTTTGGCTGCCATGGTTGGCCTTTCGATTTCGGGTACGCGAAAGCTACCTGTCTAGGTTAACGGCGTAACGGCGCGGGGCTGGTTACGCGAGGTCGCGGCGAGCCGAGATCTTCGACGGAAGCGACCAGATCTCGATGAAGCCCTTAGCCTGCGACTGGTCGAACGTGTCGCCGGTGTCGTAGGTTGCGAGGTTGAAGTCGTAAAGCGACTTGTCGGAGCGACGACCGGTCACGACAGCCTGGCCAGCGTGCAGCTTGATGCGCACCTCACCGGTGACGTACTTCTGGGTGTCGTCGATGAATACATCCAGCGAGCGCTTGAGACCTGAGAACCACAGACCGTCGTAAACGAGCTCTGCCCACTTCGACTCGACACCGCGCTTGTAACGCGCGAGGTCGCGTTCGATGGTGAGGTTCTCGAGCTCTTCGTGAGCGTTGATCAGGGTGATACCAGCGGGCGACTCGTACACCTCGCGGCTCTTGATGCCCACGAGACGGTCTTCGACGATGTCGATTCGACCAACGCCCTGAGCACCAGCGAGCTCGTTGAGCTGCATGACAGCCTGCAGAGGAGTAACAGCCTTGCCGTTAATAGCAGTCGGGATGCCCTGCTCGAACTTAATCGTGACCTCAGTGGCCTCGCGCGGAACCGACGGGTCCTGCGTGTAGGTGTAAATGTCTTCGATGGGAGCGTTCCACGGGTCCTCGAGGAAACCGGTCTCAACTGCGCGACCCCAGACGTTCTGGTCGACAGAGTACGGCGACTTCTTCGACTGAGCGATCGGCAGGTTGTTCTTTTCTGCGTACTCGATGGCCTTGTCGCGGGTCAGCGCGAGGTCACGAATCGGAGCAATCGAGGTGAGGTCGGGCGCGAGAGCAGCAACTGCAGCCTCGAAACGAACCTGGTCGTTACCCTTGCCCGTGCATCCGTGAGCGATCGAGTTGGCGCCGAGCTCCTGAGCGGTCTTGGCAAGGTACTTGGCGATGATCGGGCGGCTGAGCGCCGAAACCAGCGGGTAACGCTTCTGGTAGAGGGCGTTCGCCTTGAGAGCAGGCATCAGGTAATCGGATGCGAACTCATCCTTGGCGTCGATGACAACCGACTCAACAGCGCCACAGTCGAGGGCGCGCTGGCGGATGACTTCCATGTCTTCGCCGTCTTGTCCGACGTCGATCGCCATAGCAACAACCTCTTTACCGGTGGCATCTTTCAACCAACCGATACCTACAGAGGTGTCGAGACCACCGGAATAAGCAAGGACAACGCGTTCAGACATAACTCAATTCTAGAGGTGTCAACGATGAAGGTTAGGACTGTCACGCAGCAACCGGCGAGGGCAGGGTTCACACACACGCCCTGCCCGTGGTCCCCTACTGAGCCAGCTACAAACGCTTTGCGTTTGTTACGCACTCAGCGGGGGCCCAGCCCACCACACCGGGGCGGTGGAGAACCCTGCCCTCGCCTCTCTCAGCACATGGAAATGAGAGATGTCGTTCGCAAGAAGATGAGCGTAGGGTGCGAGGTATGAAGGTAAACGGAAAAGTCATTGTTGTTACCGGCGCCGGAAGCGGAATCGGCCGGGCAGTAGCGCTCGAGTTGCTCGCGCGCGGAGCCGCCGGGGTAGCCGCGGTCGACATGAATGCGGATGCTCTCGCCGAGACGGTCTCGCTCGCAGGCGCCAACGGCAGCAAGGTGAGCACGCACGTAGTGAATCTCGCAGACCGCGCATCCGTTGCTGCGCTCCCCCAGGCCGTTATTGCAAAGCACGGACAGGTTGACGGGTATGCGAACGTTGCCGGAATCATCCAGCACTTCGTCAAGATCGAGAAGCTTGATTACGCGGAGTTCGAGAAGGTCATGAACGTGAACTTCTGGGGCACGGTGGCGATGTACAAGGAGTTCATCCCGGTGTTGCTTGCCCGACCCGAGGCACAAATTTTGAACGTGTCGAGCATGGGTGCGTACGCGCCCGTACCCGGCCAGACCGCGTACGGCGCGACCAAGGCTGCTGTGCGCTTGTTCACCGAGGGCGTTCGAGGTGAGCTCGCCGGCACGAATGTGGGCGCGACCGTTGTGTTCCCTGGCGCGACGGCAACGAACATCGCCAGTAATTCAGGCGCGGTAACCGAGGCCGAGAGCAAGGCGATGGCGGCGGACGCCCCCAAGTTCAAGATGAACTCCCCTGAACACGCGGCGACTCAGATCGTGGACGCGTTCGAAAAAAACAAATTCAACGCCCCGATCGGTTCAGACGCATCGATGATGTACAAGCTGGTGCGTTTGATGCCCCAAAAGGCAGCCGAGATTATTCAGAAGCAGATGGCGAGCTTGCTGAAGTAGTTCGCCTCTTTACCGCATACAACAAGCACACAACCACAATTCCGAGCGAAGAAAGCACGAAAGCGGTCATCAGCGTCCAAGAATTACTTGTTCCCGTATTCGAAAGTGCACTTCGAGGAGAAAGTGCGGGATTAACGTCAACGATGATGAGACCGCCAAACGTCTGGGATACAAACGCCATAGTCGCACCATTGGGAGCGAATGCGGCGCTAAAAAACTGCATGTCCGTCCGTGGCGCCGATACAAACGGTACCTCTTCGGTCAGGCTGTAACTCGAAGTGCTGAAGAGAGACAGTGAGGACGTAGAGCTCGCGTTCACAACAGCCAACTGCGTGGAGTCCGGACTAACTGCTAAGAACTTGTTGGACGTGTAGGTAAGCGTCGAAGTCGCATCAAATTGACCCATCAGCGCATGCGTCCTCGCATTAAAAACGAAAACTTGATTGTCCCCCTGCCCGGGACTTGATTCTGGGGAATTGTCGGACACAAAGACCTTCGAGCCATCGGGGCTTACTGCGACACCCGTTGGTTGCCGAAAGGGCGCCTGCAAAGTTTGAGGAATATTAGGGATTGACAGGTGTGCGGTTGACAGTACAAATACACGATCTTTTGCTGAATCGAACGAGTCGTAATCCCTTTCAGTAATAAAAAGGGTTGAGCCGTCAGGAGAAATCGCTATACCTGCAAGCCTTTCGTTTAGACCGAAAACGGCTGATTGAGATAAAGATTTGAAGTTTGTTTGAGCGTTGGCTTTATCGGTCGCTTTGAGGTCAATTTCATGAATCCCGGCACTGTCGGAGCCAACTAGATATGCTCGAGTCCCCGCAGAATTTACGACCAATTGTTTAGGCTGCGCAGGATAAGCAACTCCTGCCTCACTAAATGAGACATTGGTGCATCCTTGGTAGCTCAGGTCAGATGCCTTCAGATAGACAAATCCGCATGAAGTGGAACTCTGGGAAGTAGTGACGTAAACAAACTTTCCGTCCGGAGATGCTGCAACACCTTGAATAACTGCGTCACCGGGCATCGAAGCTGAGTGCGCACCATACGTCCGGTTTTTGACGTCGAATTTGTAAATACTTTTCGAGTTGAAATCCGACATATATACGGTTTCGCCGTTTGGACTGTATGCCGCAGCCGTCGGATGATCGATTCCAGCGGAAAAGTAGCCGTGCCAAGACAGTGACAGCGCGTATGCCGAGGATGACGTCACTAATACGGCAACTGCCCCAAGAATTAATGCAACCAAGGCTTTTACGGGCATACTGCTTCTCATTGGACCAGCCTAGCGAACGAGTTCGGCAGCGCTCTTCTGCAACAGCCAGACCATGAGGGCCTTCTGCGCGTGAAGGCGGTTTTCGGCTTCGTCCCAGATGACCGACTGCGGGCCGTCGAGAACTTCGGCGCTGACCTCGTAGCCGCGGTAGGCGGGCAGGCAGTGCATGAAGATGGCGTCCGGCTTGGCTTTGCCCATGAGCTCGGCGTCAACCTGATAGCCAGCGAAGTCGATGATACGCTGAGCCTTCTGGTCTTCTTTGCCCATCGATGCCCAGGTGTCAGTTACGACGATGTCTGCCCCGGTAACAGCCTCGGACGCGGCGGCAACAATGGTGACTGAGCCGCCGGTTTGAGCGGCGATTGCACGGGCATCCACGACGATGTCTTCGCGAGGCTGGTAACCCTCGGGGGCTCCGATGCGGATGTTGATGCCCGCGGTGGCGCAGGCGAGCAGGTACGACTGGCCCATGTTGCTAGCGCCGTCGCCGAGGAATGCGACGGTCAGTCCGGCGAGGTCACCCTTGTGTTCGCGGATGGTCTGCAGGTCAGCGAGCAGCTGGCACGGGTGGAAGTCGTCACTGAGTGCGTTGATGACGGGAACAGTGGTGTTCTCGGCCATCTTCTCAAGGCCGCTCTGCTCGTAGGTGCGCCACACGATCGTTGCGCAGGTGCGCTCGAGTACGCGAGCGGTGTCGGCAACGGACTCTTTGACACCCATCTGGCTGCCCTGCGAGTCGATGATCAGGGGCATTCCGCCGAGGTCGGCGATGCCAACAGCAAACGAAACACGAGTGCGTGTCGAAGTCTTGTCAAAGATGACAGCAACCGTCTTCGGACCCTGCAACGGCTTCGCCAGAAAGCGGTCGTCTTTCAGGCGCAGAGCGAGATCAAGTACCTGTGCTTGTTCGGCAGGGCTGAGGTCGTCGTCGCGAAGAAAGTGGCGGGTCATTGCTCAAGTCTAAAGCTGAATGCTAGACCACCGTGAAGTACGAGGGGTGAGCAACCGCATCACTGACCGTCGATGTGCTTGGCCCCACAAACGTGAAGGTACCGTCGCCTTGGCCAATGAAGTCGGAATACCAACCTGCATCGGTTCCAAAACTGCATTTCAGCATGTACTTGCCTTTGGGCGCACCCTTAGGAAGTGTGAACTCAGCCCGCACGCGGTTGCCTGTCGTTACGCGTGGATCCGCCGAAACATAGATGCCTTGCGATTGTGGATTAATGAGTTCGCAACCCATATATGACACGTTCAGCAGATCAACGTCCAAAACATCAAATGTAGCTGTCACTTTCTTGGCGGCAATCTGAGTACTCACAGTGCTGTTACTAAATGTCACCGGTCCCATATTTGCGGGCACTGCGGTAGCCACACCGGTTTGGCTAACGACCAATCCCAGGGTTGACGGACCGATGTCATGAACAACCTTGTTTGTGTCGTAGTAGGTCGAGGAGGTGCGTGCAGCGATACGAACTCTATTTCCCGATGCGTCTGCGGCTTCAACCTTGAGCCCGTAATCCCCAGCAGGCGAACCGGCAGGGAGCGTGAATGTGCAGGTATTTCCCCCATAGCTCTCAGTAGAAAGATACGGACGGAATGCGCTGGAATCGAGAAAAACCAGCTCACAGATTGTGAATACTGGTGTTTCATCACCTGTGTACCTCAACGTGAATGTGATGTCTTTGCTTTCCGTTGACGTATCGACGGATTGCGCGCTGGACACGATTGATGTGAAAACCGGGGCCGTGACATCCCACGCAAAATCGATGTAGGCAGCGCGATTACCCACTCCAGGGATGTTCACGTTGGCCGTTGTGGAATCGGAACCCTTAGTGAAGGTGTCATCAGCTTGACCACGCCAGCTTTCGTAGCGACCATCAAGCGTGCTCGCAACAATCGTGATGTAACGACGCCCCCACGTGAGGTTCTTCAGGTTGCTCCAGTCGAACGCAACATCGATGGACGTTCCGAAACCGATGGTGGCGAAGGGTTTAAGAGATTCCCAGCCCCCACTGATGTCCCCATCGGGTGTCATGTACACCTCAACTGACTGAAGAAGACCCATGCCATCTTCGACTCGAATGATTCCGCCAGTCATGCGCACCTGGGACGAAATCAGAACAGGTTTGAGAGTCGAGATGGTGCACGAATCGATCGCGTCGGCGTAGGCAGTCGCGTTGTCGCACAAATCGTCACCTTCACCGCCGTAGAGCTTGTCCGCTCCGGCAAGGCCACTGACCCGGTCATCTCCGCCATCACCGTAAATTGTGTCGTTACCGGCACCGCCGTTGACCACGTCAGAGCCATCCCCTGCGCGAACGGTGTCGTTACCAGCACCGGCGTAAATCATGTTGTCAATCGTTCCTCCGGCGATCACGTCGTTACCTGAACCGGTGATGACGTTCTTAATGCGGATGAGTTTGTCAGTCCCGGTCGCCGCGCTCTTTGCGGAACCATTCGACGTCGTTAAATCGGTGGGAAGTGCAACCGTCATTGCGGCTTTGTCTGCGCTGTAGTCGACGAGCCCGCCAAAGGTTCCCCCGTCAATCGTGTCATTTCCGGCTTTCGGAGTGATGCGGTCGTATCCGCCTACGCCACAAATCACGTCAGCTTTCGCGGTTCCGATCAGAGTGTCATTATTAGCGGTACCCACGATGGTGCAGACCTTGCCAGACAGCGTTTTGACAGGCTGGCTCGCTACCGTAGCGGCTTTGTATCCTGTCGCTTTTCCCGTGACTGCCACGGTGATGTTCTTGTAATGGTCAGCCGCCTGGATGCGGTACGTAGCTGCCGTGGCACTAGAGATTGCAACACCGTTGCGCAACCACTTATAGGTCAAGGTGACGGGTGAGGCACCTGCTGCCCATCCAGACGTATCGACTGTGAGCTGGCAACCAATGTCGAACGGCGAATACCCATCACACTCATTGGAGTAGGTGACAGTGCCTGCTGTTACCGAGGGCGTGGCAGCGGCGTGCGCAGGGGCAGCAAGGAGCGCCATGAGGAATGCCGTTACTAATGCAACGGCAATATTGATTGAACGACGAATTCCCATGGGATGCTCCTTTGTGGTGTGAGCGAAATCTACTTGATTACGCGCTCAACCGACAGAGCCTCGCGGGTGGTGTTTTAGTCGAGAACGACTTCGGTGCCCGAACCGTCAGCGGTAAGGATCTCGAGCAGGGTCGAGTGCGGAACGCGACCGTCGATGATGGCGCACTTGGGCACTCCCCCGTGCACAGCTTGCAGGCAGGCCTCAATCTTGGGGATCATGCCCGATTCGAGGCTGGGTAGCAGTTCGCGAAGTTCGGTCGAGCCGATGTGCGAAACGAGTGAATCCTTGTTGGGCCATTCGCGGTAAAGACCGGGAACATCGGTGAGGATGACCAGCTTGGCAGCGCCAAGCGCCACTGCGAGCGCGGCGGCAGCAGCATCCGCGTTGACGTTGAGAGCCTGGCCGGGAACGTCTTTGTCGGGGGCAATTGACGAGATCACCGGGATGCGCCCCGCAGCAACATGCTCGAGCACGGCTGCGGGGTTCACTTCGACGACGTCACCGACGTGTCCGAGGTCGACTTCTTCGCCGTCAATGTCGACGGTGCGACGCTCGCCCACGAACAGGCCGGCGTCTTCGCCCGACATGGCGGTTGCGAGCGGGCCATGCTCGTTGATGTCTTGCACGAGTTCACGCGAAACCTGGCCGGTGAGCACCATGCGCACAACATCCATCGCTTCGGTGTTGGTGACGCGGTAGCCGCCCTTGAACTCAGATTCGATGCCGAGACGGTCGAGCATGCTCGTGATCTGCGGGCCACCACCGTGCACGACGACGGGCTTGATGCCCACGTGACGCAGGTAAACCATGTCTTCGGCGAAAGCTGCAGTGAGCTCTTCGCTGATCATGGCGTTGCCACCGAACTTGATGACGATGATTTTGCCGCTGAAAACTTCGAGCCACGGCAACGATTCGATGAGCGTCGCCGCTTTGAGGGCGGCGGCTTTATCTTCGTGGCGCAGTTCGGTCATGTGTTCAGTCTACGAAGAGTAGGCGCTGTTCTCGTGCACGTAGTCGTGCGTGAGGTCGTTGGTGTAGATGGTCGCGGTGTGCGAGCCAACTTTGAGATCAATCTGGATGTCGACGGCTCGAGGTGTCAGGTCGACGAGGTCGCGAGGCTGGTCGGGCTGACCGGCCTGACACACCTGCACCCCGTTGAACGACACGTCGATGTTGTACGGGTCGAACTCGGCAGACGTGGTTCCGACAGCTGCGAGAACGCGGCCCCAGTTGGCGTCGTTGCCGAAAATGGCGGCTTTGAACAGGTTGTTGCGTGCGACCGAACGGCCGACCTCAACGGCGTCGTCTTCGCTGGCAGCGTTGCGGACAGTGATTGCGATGTCGTGGCTGGCACCCTCAGCGTCTTGCTGGAGCTGAATCGCGAGCGACTGGCAGGCCTCGGTCAGTCGTGCCGTGAACTCTGCCATGTCAGGGGCAACTCCGGATGCCCCACTGGCCATGAGCGTCACCTGGTCATTGGTCGACATGCAGCCGTCGGAATCTAGGCGGTCGAAGGTGACACGCGTGGCCGCACGAAGGGCGGTGTCGAGGGCGGATGAGTCGAGTGCAGCATCCGTTGTGATGACGACGAGCATGGTAGCCAGGCCGGGCGCGAGCATGCCAGCACCCTTAGCCATTCCACCGATGGAATATGCGCCGGTGTCGGCGGTGCCGCCTTCGATGACGACGGTTTTGGGCTTGGAATCGGTGGTCATGATTGCTTCGGCAGCGTTCATTCCGCCGGCGAGTTCTGATGCGCCGGTTTGTCCGAGAGCTTCGGCGGCGAGGTGCACGCCGTTCTGTAGCTTCTCGAGCGGAAGCTGCTCGCCGATCAGACCAGTCGAGCACACGAGCACATCACCGGCTGAGATGCCGAGGGCATCCGCTACTGACTCAGCAGTGGAGTGCGTGACCTGGAAACCCTGCGACCCGGTATAGCAGTTAGCGCCGCCCGAATTGAGCACAATGGCTTCAACAATGCCGTCAGCGATGACCTGCTTGCTCCAGAGGATCGGGTTTGCTTGGCAGCGGTTCGAGGTGAACACGGCAGCCGAGCTGGTGAGCGGGCCAAGGTTATGCACGATGGCCAAGTCTTTGTTGCCGGATTTCTTGAGTCCGCAGGCGATTCCGGCTGCGACAAATCCGGCTGGTGTGGTGACGGTCATTACGGAGCTACTCCATCGATGGTGAGGCCGAGGGTTTCGGGCAGGCCGAGGGCGATGTTGGCACATTGGATGGCGGCGCCGGCGGTTCCCTTGACGAGGTTGTCGAGCGCGCTCACCACGACGAGGCGGCCGACGTTCTTGTCGACGGTCAGGCCGATCAGGCAGGTGTTGGCGCCCAGAGTGTCAGCGGTGCGCGGGAACGCGCCCGCAGGCAGCACCTGCACGAAAGGTTCGGTGCCATATGCCTTTTCGTATGCGGCGCGGATCTGTTCTTCGGTGACGCCGGGCTTGAGCTTGGCGGTGGAGGTCGCGAGGATTCCGCGCGCCATGGGTACGAGCACTGGCGTCATCGAGACGGTTACCGTTTCGGTCCCTGAGCCTGTCGAAGGGGTCGAAACCAGCCCCTTGCCGAGGTTCTGCGCAATCTCGGGTGTGTGGCGGTGCACTCCCCCGACCGAGTACGGGTTGGCCGAGCCCATGAGCTCTGAGCCGAGGAGGTTCAACTTGAGTGCTTTTCCTGCTCCCGAAGGGCCTACCGCCAAGACAGCGACGAGGTCAGTTGGTTCAACCAGGCCGGCAGCGACGGCCGGCGCGAGCGCCAGCGAGACCGCCGAGGCGTTGCAGCCGGGCGCGGCAATGCGGGTTGCGCCGGCAAGGGCATCCCGTTGTTTGCCTGGGCTGGTTGAGCGTGTCGAAACAAGAAGCTCGGGAATTCCGTACGCCCAAGCCCCGTAGTAGTCACCACCGTAGTAGGCGGCCCAGTCGCTGGGGTTTTCGAGGCGGTGGTCGGCGCCGCAGTCGATGACGAGCACGTCGTCGGGCAGTTCGGCCGTAATCGCACCGGATGCCCCGTGCGGAAGCGCCAGGAACACCACGTCATGCCCGGCCAGAGTCTCGGGCGTCGTTTCGGCCAGGGTCAGGTGGCGCAGCGAGCGCAGGTGCGGGTGCACCTCGAATAGCTTTTGTCCGGCGTTGCTGTGCGCGGTGACCGTGCGCACCTCAAACTCGGGGTGGGCTGCGAGCAGGCGCAGCAGTTCACCGCCGGCATACCCACTAGCTCCAGCAACCACGACCGAGTAACTCATGACTCAAGGGTATCGGCTTGACCGGTTGTCGCTCGGAAGCGATACGGTTTGAACATGGGGACTTACGAAGCTAGGGACGAGTTACGAGCGTTCGTCGGCGAACGTGATTGGGCACAATTCCACACTCCGTCAAACCTCGCAAAAAGCATCAGCATTGAGGCAGCAGAGCTGCTCGAGTGCTTCCAATGGAGCGACGAGGCTGACTCCGCGCGAGTCAAAGAAGAACTCGCTGACGTACTGACTTACTGCTTCCTCCTCGCAGACAAGCTCGGTTTGAATCCGGAGCAGATAATTCTGGAAAAGCTTGAAGTAACGAAGGCCAAGTACCCGGTCGACAAAGCCCGAGGAAAGAGCACGAAGTATGACCAGCTCTAAGATCGAACGATTTCCCTTTGACCGGAGAATCCTTGGAGGACTCAGCGACACAAACTCGCGACTAGAAAACTGGCCGGTTGTCTACACGATCGAAAATGACAAGTCGATTTATGTGGGTGAAACAACGAACGCTCGCGTTCGAATGCAGCAGCACCTCGACTCCCCCGCAAAACAGGGCCTGAAGCGTGTCCGAGTAATCGTCAACGAAGAGTTCAACAAATCAGTTTGCCTAGACCTTGAGTCACATCTGATTCGCTATCTCGCGGCCGACGAGAAATACGAAGTGATCAACGGCAATCACGGCATTTCAGATGCCGACTATTTTGAACGCGCGCGCTACCGAGAAGACTTTGACGAGGTATTCACACAACTCTTTGAACAAGGAGTATTGACGCGGTCAATCCCGGACATCGTCAATAGCAACCTGTTCAAATATTCTCCTTACAAAGCACTGAATACTGATCAGGCAGCAGCGGTCGAAGAGATCCTCGAACGCCTTTTTGAAACATGGTCTACACCCACGACTTCGCCGATGGTCGTTCAAGGTGATCCGGGCACTGGGAAGACAATCGTCGCCATCTACTTGATGAAGTTGCTTGCCGATATTGCCAGCAGCGACCTCGAGAATGCTCTTGAAAGCGACTCTCTATTCGCCGACTTCTTTCAACCTGGATACAAGGAAATCATTGGCAACCCGCGCATTGGGCTGGTGATTCCGCAACAATCACTTCGCAAGACTGTTCAGAAGGTTTTCGCTAAGACTCCGGGACTCGACAAAAACTGGGTCATTAGCCCGTTTGATTTGAATACGCGTGACGCCTATGACTTGCTCATCGTCGATGAGGCTCATCGCTTGGGGCAGCGGGCAAATCAGCCGTCGGCTGCTCAGAACAAGAAGTTCACTTCC
The DNA here is from genome assembly GCA_039795475.1 of Actinomycetota bacterium. Lineage (GTDB taxonomy): Bacteria > Actinomycetota > Actinomycetes > Actinomycetales > Microbacteriaceae > CAIOLM01. The sequence goes on from JBDKLU010000067.1 coordinate 12,123, forward strand.
AACAACCTCACATTATTTGGTGATGACGATTCTTCGTGGACTCAGCTGGACTGGGTCAAAGCGTCTAGTCGGCACCAGTTGCTCCTTGTGGATGCCGCACAGAGCGTCAAACCCGGCGACCTCCCCCTCGAGCTTGTCGAGTCGCTAATACGCGAGGCACGTTCAGAAAACGCTCTTTTCAGACTCCACTCTCAGATGCGAGTGACCGGAGGCAGTGACTACATCGATTTCGTGTGTCGACTCATGAACCTCGAACACATCGACTCAGTTGATTTCGGTGACTACGACTTCAGGATTTTTGATGACTTCAGCGAGATGCGCGAAGCCATCCTCGCCAGAGACGAAGAGGTCGGCCTCTCTCGACTAGTAGCTGGATACGCCTGGCCGTGGGCGAGCCGGACTGACAAAACCGCCACAGACATCGAGATCGATGGCGTTCAGATGCAGTGGAATCAAACGCCTGTCGATTGGATCAACTCACCAAATTCCGTGAACGAAGTTGGCTCGATACACACAGTCCAGGGGTACGACCTCAACTATGCCGGCGTGATTATCGGCCCTGACCTGGGGTACGACGAAGCGACGGGCCAGCCGGTTTTCAACCGTGATAACTATTTCGATACCAAAGGCAAAGAAAACAACCCCCGCCTCGGTATCAGCTACTCGGATGAGGACTTGCTTGAGTTTGTTAGAAACATTTATCGAGTTCTTCTCACAAGAGGAATTAAGGGAACCTATGTGTACTTTGCGGACAAGGCTTTGGAAAGTGCGGTCAGAGCCTTGTTTCTCAACTAGGCCTACTGCTCCTCGTGATTCCACTCGGCGTCGGGGTTGAAAAGGGAGCCGTACTGTGTCTCTGGGTAAGCAGTGTTGGGGCTGTAGCCGTATGGGCCGCTGTGCACGTTGCCCTCTTCTTCGGCGGTCATCCCCCGGTCAGCTTTGACGATTCGCACCTGCACCTGCTGCTGGTTGGTGGGAGTCGTTCCCATGCGCATCAACCCGACGAAGATGCGCCAAAAGAAACGGACGACCGCTCCGACGGCAACGAACAGCAGAATCAGAAAAACGATGGCGAAGAACTCGGCCATGACAACCCCCTTAGGTTGCCACCATGCTTGTTGCAGCCACTGACATCGAAGAGAATGTGGGCATGAGCGCACATACTTCTGTCACGTCTGGCCGCACATCCATCGGCCTCTGGATCCTTCTGGCGATTTCTTACCTGGCCGCATTCGTGCCGGCCGGAACGCCCGGATCGATCACCCTGGTCGTGGGGCTCGTGCCGGTGGCATTCTCGCTCTGGCACTTCATTCGCTGGGCGGGTGCTGCGACGGCTTGGCTTTCGTTCGCCACCGTCGTGGTCGTGAGTTTCACCGGTGAAGCAATCGGCGTTGCAACCGGGCTGGTGTTCGGCAACTACTACTACCCCGATGGCCCGCTCGGGCCTCTTCTGCTGGGCGTTCCTCCGCTCATTCAGCTGCAGTATTTTGCGATGGCCTATGCATCCTTGATGCTCGCCCGTTCGATTGGCGGAGCGCTCACGAAGGCCGCCCGCGCGTGGCGCTTGGTCGGAGTCTCGGCGATGGCCGCATTCGGAATGACTCTTCTCGACCTGGCCAGCGACCCCTGGCACGCAACCGTGTTGCAGCAGTGGATCTGGCGTGACGGCGGCGTCTTCTTCGGGATTCCGCTGCACAACTTCTTTGGGTGGTTTTTTGAGACGCTGGTGTTCTTGCTCATCATTCAGGTGCTTCTGAACCGTCGAACCGCACTTGCACGCATTGCCGAGCCCAAGCCACGCGGATTCTTGCTCCAAGGCGTGCTGCTTTATGGAACGTTCCCGTTCACGATCGTGTTCATTCCGTGGGTGCAAGCTGGCGGCGGATTCAGTGCCGACCAGATGGCGATTGCGCAAGCCATGGTTTTCCTCGCGCTCTTCGCGATTGTTCCGCTGTGGGTGGCTTCGCTTCTAGCGCTACGTTCGTCACGCCTCTGAAACATCCGCTCGGCTAACCTGAAAGCATGGCAAAACAGGGGAAGAAAGCAGTCGCTGAGCTGAGCCCGCGCGAGAAGTTCGTCGCGAAGTGGGAGCAGGTCACGTTCTGGCCGCTCATCACCCTCGGCATGGCTTTTCTTGCCTTGTATGCCGTGCCGATCATCTGGCCCGAGCTGAACACGGGCATCGTGCTCGACATCGACGTGTCCATGGACATCATTTGGGCGCTGTTCATCATCGACTTCGTGGTGAAACTCGCCGTGACCGAGCACCGCTGGGTGTTCGTCAAAAAGCATGTGATTGACATCATCGCCCTGATTCTGCCGTTCGCCCGCCCGCTTCAGGCTGTGCGCGCGATCGGTGTCGCCACCCTCGCCCTGCGCAAGTTCGGTGGCAAAGTGCGCCACCGCGTGCTCGTCTTCGTCGGAACAATGGCCGTATTCATTTGGTTCATCGGCGGCTTGGCCATCACGCAGGTCGAGCGCGGGGTGCCGGGTGCGAACATCCAGACTGTGAGCGATGGATGGTGGTGGTCGTTCATGACCATGGCCACCGTCGGTTTTGGCGACCGCTATCCGCTGAGCGACCAGGGACGCATGATCGGTGCGGTTCTTGTTATCTCGGGCCTCGCCCTGCTCGGAACGCTGACCGCTTCAATCGCGACCTGGTTTATTAACTCGTCTCGTCGTGACGAAGACGAAGTGATTGAGGCAGGCGAAATCCGCTTAATGAAAGAGCTCAAGAAGCTTCGCAAAGAGATTGCCGAACTCCGCGCTGCCGTCGACGAGAAGTCAACGAAGAAAAAGTAACTACTCGCGGATGGTCGCGCCGAAGGCCTCGGCAGCGGCCGCTACACCGGCCTGCTTCGCTTCGGTTGCCTCGGCCTGCGTGAGCGTGCGGTCGGATGCGCGGAAACGCAGTGCGAACGTCAACGAACGGTGACCCTCAGCAACGCCCTGACCCTCGTACACGTCGACTAGACGGGCATCCTCGAGGAGTTCACCGGCACCGATGACGACAGCGGCCAGCACAGCTTCAGCAGGGATGTCTGACTTCACAACGAGCGAAAGATCCTGAGTTGCTGCCGGCATGGTGGGTACGGCCTGAGCCTCAACCGGGTGTCCGGCGATTTCACACAGTGCATCGAGGTCTAACTCGAGAGCTGCGACTCGGCGTGGAAGGTTGAATTCCTCGGCGACTGAGGGGTGAATCTCGCCGGCGTAACCGATAACCAAGCTGGTTGAGCTTGTCGAAATCAGCTCGCCCGTGATTTCGACAGGCTCAATCACCGAGATCACAAGCTCGGCGCAACGACCCGGGTGGAAGTTCGCGTGCGAACCCTGACGAACCTCGATCTCGACACCTGCGGCGAGGGCGATGGTGCGAACAGCATCAAGGGCGTGCGTGTAGTCGAACTCTGCAGCCTTGGTTCCGGGCTGCTTGACGACGGCATCACCGGCGAAAACAGCCGCGAGGTGACGCGGCTGCGCGGGCAGGCCGGCGGCAACCGATGCGAGCTGGGCATCCGTCGGGCGAACTGCACCGGGGAACATCTCGTGCCCGTACTTTTTGCCAGCCTCGGGACGGAACACGCGACCAAGTTCGAAGATGGCCGGGTTGGTCAGGCCGCGCGAACGGTTGCGGGCGGCAGTCTGCAGCAGACCGGGAAGGATGCTCGTGCGCATCCAGCCCTGGCTTGCATCGAGCGCGTTAGCCAGGCGCACCTGCGCAACGGCCTCGCCAGTTGCCGAACCGAACAGGTTGTTCGTTGCCTCGTCGAAGAACGGGTAGCTGAGCGTCTCAGTGAGACCTGCAGCAG
>JBDKLU010000068.1:0-8592 GCA_039795475.1 Actinomycetota bacterium
AGGTTCGACCACAGGCGTGATTTCGGGTCCAATGTCTTGTAACGCCGACACGGGCGAGTGTGTATCAGTGAATGCTGAAGCAGTGAAGATTGATGCTGAGCCGGGTTGGACAATTGGCGAGACGATAATGCTCTCGGCAGTTCTATTGCTTATCCTGATTGTCCTCCTGCCTCCGGTTCTGTCACGGGTTCTAAAGCGCAACAGGAATACGTAGCATGAAGGTTAGAACTATCCGATCACTGGCGAAGGTTCTGCTCGTCGGTGGTTTAGCCTGTGTAATTGGCGCCACAATGTCGGTTGCTGGTGTGAGCATCCCTGCGTTCGCGCTCTCGACGTACTCTGTGGGAGATCCAACCGCGAGTGCAACTACAGTTAGCTGGACGGATCAACACCACGCTGCAACAGACACCAGTGACCCGAACTATGAGTCGTTTAGGCACCTCTCGTTTTCGGTCAATCAAACTGCAAATCTTTCGCACCAAGGAATTACGATTCGCTGGAGTGGTGGAGTGCCCACGTCAGCTGTTCAATACGCTCAAAACTTTATGCAGGTAATGCAGTGCTGGGAAGATACTCCGGAGCAGTGCCAATTCGGTCAGCCATCGCAATCGATGGTCGATAAAAGCGGTTTCCAGGTGCAGTCTCGAAACATTGAGCCCGGTCTCGACCCGGCGCAAGCTAACGACCTCAGCCCGGAAAGAATTCTGGCGGAGAACCCAGACGGCACAACCACGTACGCCTTCCCGTTTTTGTCTGTCGATGGAAATTCCACTTTTGAGACCGGCGATCTCTTTTCAAGCGCGACTTCGAATGAGGTCAGTGCAGCTCCCACAGCCTCCGACGGAACAGGCATGTTGAACTTTGAGGTTCAAACATCACTAGAGGCGCCCCATCTTGGATGCGGCTCGGATGACGGTAGCGGAACACCGCAGCCTTGCTACCTCATAATTGTTCCGCGAGGAAGTCTTGACCTCAATGGACAAACTCCGAGTGAGTCTTCGGGTCGAATCAACGGTTCGCCACTGTCTCTTTCGGCTTGGAAAAATCGGGTGGTAATTCCACTTAATTTCGCGCCCGTTTCACAGTCCTGCCCGATTGGTCAATCTGAAGTTCGAGTCGTCGGCTCTGAACTTGCTGCGAAAGCCGTGACATCCTGGCAACCAATCCTCTGCAATACCGGAGCGACGTACGGATACTCACGAATCGGTGATGATGAAGCGCGTACTCAGATATCTGGTTCTGACATCGGGGCCTCGAGAATGGCGCTCGTGTCGGGGCCGCTTGACTCGTCAAGCCCATACGCGAAGATGTTCGATTACGCGCCTGTGGCGCAGTCGGCAATTGTTATCGCCTACAACATCGACTACTCGTTGTACTCCAGCAGTAGCATTTTTGCCCAGAAAAATGGAACGAAAGTCCATGACCTCAAACTCAATCAGCGTCTTGTTGCGAAACTGTTGACACAGTCATATCGTGACGACGCTCCTGGAGCGGGGTACGGGAACCCGACCGTGCAAGCGAATCCACGAAGTTTGACGGTCGATCCTGAATTCCTATCACTGAATCCGGAGTTTCAAGACTTTACCCGCGTGGCTCCCCAAGGCCTCATGGTCTCTTTTGGAAATGCCGACACGAACAAGCACGTGTGGCAGTGGATTCGAGCTAATAGCCAAGCGACAGCATTCCTGCGGGGAACACCTGACAGCTGGGGTATGAAAATCAACCCGGCATACAAGGACTTGGGTTTGGCTGACGGAGAAGCTTCCGTAAGTTTCCCGAAAGCTGATCTTCACACTTATTCAGCGTCTTCGAGCGTTCCCGGATATGGAACTCTCGACATGCGTCCATATTTCAACAGTCTTGATGAGACGGCGACTCGAGCTCTCCGTGCCGACGGAAATGTTAAGACGGCGTGGGACCCCTTCAAGCTACCTGCACCTGGCGCGTACGGCGCAATTGCGCCACAGCCGGTCGGCCAACGCTTCATGCTTGCCCTCACAGATCTGTCGTCGGCATACCGATACGGACTTGACGTGGCATCACTGCAGGGCTCTGCGGCAGGCGACTTTGTAGAACCGACTGCCCAGACAATTTCGACGGCGATCGAGAATCAAGTTGCGACAGACACGAACGGTGTTCGGCAGACCAACTGGACTAAAGCAGTTACCGGCGCATACCCGCTTGCTGAGGTCACTTACGCGGCCGTTAACGTATGCCTCTCCACTGCGACGGAACGCACGGCTTATGAAAATTTCATCAATTACGCAACGACTACAGGTCAAACTCTTGGTGATGATCTCGGCAACCTACCCTATGGCTACGTGCCGCTTTCAGATTCTCAGAGAGGCGTTGCGCAGAAGGCCCTAGCGGATATCCACACTCCCGCGAACAAGGCGGAGCGGTGCGTCATGCCTGTCGAACCAGTCACCGAGGTGCAGCAGCCTTTCGAGTCGATTGACATATCGACTGGGGGTACCGGACACAAGAAGATGTTCCTCCGTAAACCAACGTACGGTGAAGGTGCAACGAGCGACGTCATCCCCGTCTTGCCGAAGATCTTGTCTGCCGGGGGATACATTCTGGGAATCCCGATGCTCTTGACTGGATGGCTTTTGCTTCGTCGCCACCGAAACCAGCCAGGCAAGAAATAACAAATTAAAGACGACATTCTCGCGTTACCGTTTGTTCACCTAACGCATCCCGTCTGGTCATTCGGTAGTCGTATTTTTTCCTCAATGCTGTGCAGTTGTCTGCGCAGCGACTATTCATCCTGAGAGGAAAACCCCACATGAAGGTTGGTAACTTCGCCAAGGCTTGCACGGTTGTTGCAACCGCTGCGATGCTCACCGCCGGCTTCGTGGCTGCACCTGCAGCCATGGCCGACCCACTCGCCACCCCGGCCGTAACGTCACAGACGCTTGCCGGTTTTGGCTCAGACACAACGCAAGACGTCATGAACGAGATCGCAAAGACGATCAATGCAGCAAAGGGATCGGCATGGATTGCCTCCTACGACGCCCTGGGCGGAACGACCGTCGTTGCAAAGCCTGACGGTGCCGCTGTTCCTCGCGCCAATGGTTCTGGCGAAGGTTTCAACCTTCTCCAGGTAGCCAAGGGTGTTCTCGGTAGCAAGGCGATCGTTTCTGGTGACACCAAGACCCCCATTACGGTGACTACCGCTGAAGCAGCAGGCCAGGTTGACTTTGCTCGCAGCTCGGGCAACGGCTCTAGCGCTAACGCATCGGGCATGTGGGCTTACGTTCCGTTCGCAAAAGACGCTGTGACGCTCGCGGTCAACCCAGCCTCGGCAACAAACGGTATGGCAGCACTTGGAAACACCTTGACGCTCGGTGCGTCGGGTGACACTGCGACGACTGCTTCGTGGTACTCCATTTACCACTGCCTCGCTCAGTACGTATACACCGCGGCTAACGGTAGCTACGTAGGCGTTGGTGCCACATCAACCCTGCCCGCTGGTGCTGCTAAGGCGACCAAGATTAAGCCGATTCTTCCTGCTTTCGGTTCTGGCACTCGTAAGTACTTCGTTGGGCTCCTGGGCTACACCGATTCGGCGACCCTCGTAGACCCCACCAGTGAGAACACCTCCTGCATCGTGGACACGTACGCAGGTCAGGGAATCAACGAGCACGACGGTACCGCCATCAAGGGAATCGGCGCCGGAGCCATTGGGCCGTTCTCGATCCCGCAGTGGGTTTCGCAGGCAAAGGCTGCTACCACCGGTGTCCGTGACCGTCGCAACGGAGCAATCCTTCTTGGTGCAGCCGCAACTGCACCGACTACCGGTACGGGTGCAGCTGTGGCAACGAACACCGCCTTCCCCATCAAGCGCATCATGTACAACGTGCTTCCATACGGCAAGCTCGCTGACGCAGCATCGAACAATGGTGCAGGCAGCCGCGAGTACCAGATCTTCAACGGCAAGAACTCCCTGGTGTGCCAGGCAACCGCTGCAATCACCAAGATGGGCTTCATTCCGCTGAACCTCGCTGACGCCCCGGCGTCGACCGAAGACTGTGGATACACTGGAAACCGCTTTGGCGCTGCAACCGTAGCGGCACCTGCAACGATTTCGGCAGAGTTCAGTCAGGTAGCAGCAGGTGAAAGCTTCGACCTCACCGTCGAAGGTAACCAGGAGGCCGGCACCGCCGACTTCGCAAACTCGGCTGACTACACCACCTCCATTGGTACCGCAGCAATTGGTGCTGGCGAATACCGCGGTACGTACCGTGTCGATGGCTCGGCTCTGACCGCAGGAACCACGCTGTCGTACAAGGGTAAGTTCACCCCGACTGACACCAGCGTGTTCAGTGCATCGGCACAGACGTCAACCGTTGCAACTGTCAAGGTTGTGGCCCCCTACACGGTGGCAATCAATGACATCCCTGCTCGTGTTGCAACTGGTTCGAAGGTTGCAATTACGGCGACCGTCGCAGCTGCAGCAACAAACGGTGGAGCTCTCGTTGGTGGATGGTTGACCGTGGTTGATGCCACCAGTGGCGTTGAGTATGACTCGGTCTACCTTCCGAAGCGTGCGAGCGTTGCCGTCCTCAACTGGACCGCAACCGCTGGTGTAGCTAACCTTGCTGTTCGCTACGACCCAGAGAACTCCTCGGCAGGACTCGTTGTCACCAGCTCGGCTCAGGACGTCACTGTTGCTGCGGCGGCTGCTACGTTTGCTTCGGCTGCGACTAACCTCACCCTCAAGTCTGGATTCGACGGCGGCACCATCGCTGCATCCAACTCGACCAAGGTTGTTACCGTCACCGTCAAACTGACCAAGGTTGGTGCACTTACGCCAACCGGCACCGTCAAGGTCCTGATCTCAACCGGAAAGTCTGGCGGCACCGCCCTTAGCATCACCCCGGCTGTAATCAAGGCCGACGGAACTGCCGTCATCACCCTGCCTAAGGCAAACAAGTGGCGCACGAGCGCAGGTACCCGTTATCTGAACGTCGTCTACTCGGGTGACAGCAACTTCTACAGCGTTACCAAGAGCCTCAAGGTATCGATCTCCTAGTAGAAAATCGTAAGCTGACGCCGTCTCGATCGGATATCTGATCGAGACGGCGTTCAGCCCGTTCACCACTATCCGAAACCTAAGAAAGACCAATGTCGAAGAACGAGCCTGGCCAGTCGATGTTTGAACAGCTCAAGGAGTCGAGCCTTGACCTACTTGAACGAGTCGTAACTCGCCGATCGCGAGGCCGACGCTCTGTTGCAGCTTCGACTGCTCCAACTCTGAATACTGTCGAGTCTGGCGAAACGATCGAAGCTACGTCTGCTCTCAAGACCACGACTCTTGAGGAACACGTCGGTTTGGCTGGGGCAGCGATGCCCACACTCCCTGCCGGCAGCGCGAAGTCCTACTATGGGCGACTTGCAATCGTTGCCGGTATCGTGATTTTTTCCTTTTTTATCACGGCACTCGGATTGTCACAACTTCAAAATAACCGTGACCAGCAGGTTCAGCTTCAAGAGTTTAGATACTCCCTTGCGAATGGCACTGCCCCAGTCTCGGCCCTCGGCGACAACAATAAACTTCTCAAAACGGGTGCGTCTGTTGCTGTTCTCGATGTTCCCAAGCTCTCAATACATGCGGTCGTCGTTGAGGGAACGGCTTCGGAGACCACAATGCGCGGACCGGCGCACCGACGAGACACCGTGATGCCCGGTCAGGTCGGCGTGAGTGTCATTTTTGGACGACAGTTCACATATGGCGCGGTTTTCAATGGCATCGAGACTTTGGTTCCAGGCGACGAAATCACTATGACCACCGGGCAAGGGGTTTCTACGTATTCCGTCCTAGGAGTGCGTCACACAGGAGATTCTCTTCCGACCCCTCCAACAGAAAAAGAGGGCCGCCTCACGCTGGTCAGCGCGAGTGGTATTCCTCTTTTCACGACATCGGTCGTCCGCGTTGACGCAAAGCTAGTTTCTGAACCCAAGCTCACACCTATTTTGACAATCACGAATGCAGCCTTGCCGGATAAAGAAGAAGCCATGCGTGGAAATCCAGACGCGTGGGCTCTGCTGACGCTTTCTCTTGCTTTCCTTGCGCTTCTCATTGTGCTTTTCATTTTGCTTCGACGATTCTGGGGAAAGTGGCAGACATGGATCGTCGCAGTTCCCGTGTTGCTGGCCGTTGGTTCCTTCGCTGCAACACAAGTCCTTATTCTTTTTCCGAACCTTATTTAGGAGACAAACATCATGACTAATGCGACGATGAACGCTGTGACCCCGTCAGTTTCGAAAGCCTCAGGTGTGCTTGCCGACTTGGATGCTCGCAATGTTTCCGCGTGGTTCGGTGAACGCAAAGTACTCGACCGAGTTTCCTTGCTCATGCCCAAGGGCCAGGTAACGGCACTTATCGGACCATCTGGTTGTGGCAAGTCAACCTTCCTGCGCACCCTCAACCGCATGCACGAGCTCGTCCCATCAGCATCGTTTGCGGGCGAAGTATTGCTTGATGGCGCCGACATCTACGACCCCAGTCGACGGATCACAGAGGCTCGCCGTCACATCGGCATGGTTTTCCAAAAGCCCAACCCATTCCCGGCAATGAGCATCGCTGATAACGTCACCGCTGGATTGACGCTCACCGGCCTCAAAGTGAGCAAATCTGAATCCGTAGATCTCATCGAGGAATGCCTGACGAAGGCTGGGCTCTGGAAAGAGGTCAAAGATCGTCTGGGGCAGCCAGGTGGTGGACTCTCGGGCGGACAGCAGCAGCGTTTGTGCATTGCTCGCTCGCTTGCGGTCAAGCCTCGTGTATTGCTCATGGATGAGCCGTGCTCGGCCCTCGACCCCACCTCGACTCGGCGTATTGAACAGACAATCGTCGAGCTCGCTGAAGAAGTCACTATCGTCATCGTGACCCACAACATGCAACAGGCTGCACGTGTATCGAACAAGTGTGCTTTCTTCTTGGCTGAAGCTGGCACGCCAGGTGTCATCGTTGAACAAGGGGACACGACTCAGATCTTTGAAAAGCCCGTCGACGACCGCACCAACGATTACGTCAACGGTCGCTTCGGATAACTCGCCCTCAGAACCCGTCCTGCCTGCGAGCGTAGGCTAGCGCTGGAGGCTCACATGGATTCGCTCAAGCGTCACACCGATTACGGCTCGCAGGAGTTCAACGAGGAATCGGTCTTGGCTGACCCAATCGCACAGTTCTCGCAGTGGTTATCAAATGCCGAAGACGCCGAGATTTTTGAGCCGAACGCTATGGTGCTCTCGACGATTGACCCCGATGGTCGCCCGAGTTCCCGCACGGTGCTGCTCAAGGGGTTGTCACGCGACGGCTTTGAATTCGTCACCAACTACTCCTCCCGCAAGGCTCAGGCATTGAATGCCCATTCTGACGTCACTCTCTTGTTTCCGTGGTACTCGCTCAAGCGTCAGGTCATCGTCTACGGGTCGGCTGCTCGTTTGTCTGCTGAGGAGTCAGACGAGTACTGGAACCGACGCCCACAGGGTGCGCAGCTTGCCTCGGCAGCGAGCAAGCAGTCGCAGCCAATCGCCTCGCGTGAGTTGCTCGACCAACAGCTGGAGCGCCTCGAAGCGCAGTATCCAGAAGGTGCCGTCGTGCCCCGGCCTGCGAACTGGGGCGCGTACCGTGTCACTCCCCGCGTGATCGAGTTCTGGCAGGGGCGTTCTCGCCGCTTTCACGACCGCCTCGTCTTCACACGCGAAGTCAACGGAAACTGGTCGCTCCAGCGCCTTCAGCCATAGGCTTGCGGTTCTGTACGGTCGGTCTTGAGGCTAGTGCCCCGATGCAAACGATCGGTTCCGCAAGTCGGGCATGCGCTTTGCGGTGAGTATGGCAATGAGCAGGGTTACCAGCGTGAATGCCATGGACGTGCCAAGCCCGGCTGAGACGCCCAACCTGTCGATTGCCACGCCCGCCACGGCGGCCCCGAGAGCTGCGCCGATCAGCTGACCTGTGGCAACCCATCCGAAGGCTTCTGCTGTCTCGCTGAAGGCGACCGTTGCCGAGATGGTGGAGTAAAGCAGAGACAAAATGGGCGCGACGCCGAAACCGGCGATGAAAAGCGTCACGCATAACCACCAGAAATCATGCGAGAAGAGTGCCGCAGCAAGACCCACAACCAGGATGATCATGCGTCGGCTGAGCGACCATGGCGCGATGGGGGTGTGTCCGAGCGCCAAGCCTCCGACGAGTGAGCCAAGTGCCCAGACGCCGAGTATCCAGCCCGACTGCGAGTTGCCGTCGCCAAAGATTGCAACGATGCCGGCCTCGGCGGCGGAAAACGAAGCGATGAAGGTGATGCTGATCAGCGAGTTGATGAGCACGATGGGACGCCCAAGCACGGCACCGTAGCGTGATTCGTTGCGTGGAATCTTGAGCTCGCGAACTTGCTTGGTGGTGATGAGCCACAGGCAGCCGCCAAGGAAGAAGAACACAGAGAGCATCACGCCGAGGACATCGCTGACTTGGATGCTCACGAACGTCACGAGCACGGGGCCGGCGATCCAAATCAGTTCTTGCGCCGAGGCATCGATCGAGTAGAGCGGACCGAGCTCACTTTCGGGAACCATCTTGGGGTA
>JBDKLU010000069.1:0-11279 GCA_039795475.1 Actinomycetota bacterium
CGATTCACGGCCACTCGGGAGCGAGCTTGGCGCGCGACCGGGCATCCGGAATTCACCCTTTTGCCACGCGAATCCTGGATTGCCTGAACGCAAAGAAAGGGCGAACCCATCACGAGCTTGCAAAGTCTTCCGGACTGTCCGAGGCTGAAACCCTCGCGGTTCTGGGCCTACTCGAACTCAGTGGCGCAGCTCGTGAAACGCCTACCGGCTGGAAGGCGCAATCCGCGTAGCCTTGAGGCATGCAGATAGCTCGAGCGGTAGACGATTTCGTATCGTCTTTAGCTGCCGAGCGAGGATTCTCACCCAACACTGTTAAGGCCTACAGCTCAGACCTCGCCGCACTCACGCTGCACCTTGCGTCGAGATCGATTGAAGAAACCAGCGACATCACTCTCGAGCAGTTGCGAGATTGGTTGTGGGTCAGCACGGAAGCTGGCCTAGCGAAGTCCTCCATATCTCGCAGAGCCGCCAGCGCCCGAGCATTCACGTCGTGGATGAAAAGAATGGGCATCGCGCAAATCGATGCTGGTACTCGGCTCAAATCGCCCAAATCCGAGAAATCACTCCCGCGAGTTGTGACGGCCTCCTCGCTCAATGACATATTCGATTCACTCGCCACTCGAGCTGCCACCGATGAGCCTCTAGCGATTCGCGACCTCGCCATCGTTGAACTGCTCTATGCATCCGGAATACGCGTGTCAGAACTTGTCGGACTCAACCTCGGTGACATTGACCTCGATCGGCTCACGGCATTAGTCACCGGAAAAGGTAATAAGCAGCGCGTCGTGCCCTTTGGAAGCCCTGCGGCGACAGCTATTGCTGACTACCTCACCCGATCTCGCCCCGCACTGGCGCAGGCAACCCCAGACGAGAGCGCGTTATTTGTCGGTGCGCGTGGAAGCCGACTCAATGTCAGAAGCATCTACCAACTTGTGGCCTCACTCTTGGCAGATATTCCTGGCGCCGGACCCATCGGCCCTCACACGCTTCGCCACACAGCAGCAACGCACCTACTTGATGGGGGAGCAGACTTGCGAATCGTGCAGGAAATGCTTGGCCACGCCAGCCTCGGCACGACACAGATCTATACGCACGTCTCCACTGAACGCGTCAGACAGACGTACGAGCAGGCCCATCCACGCGCTTAGCCCCTCAGCCATCTTTACCAAGGCAACAACACAGCGCGTGGGATGTGACCTAAAACAGCTTCGGGAGACATGTAGAGCCCCTCAAAACGAAGTCCCACATGCAGGCAGGCACAGTGCTCAGTCGGCGCTCCTACGTGCCCGATGACTTGCCTTGGGGCAACGGCCTGCCCCACCTGCAGGTTTGACGTCACAGGTAGGTAGCTCGAGCGCCAGCCACCGCTGTGGGCAATGACAACCACTGGCGTTGTGGCAACGAGTCCGGCAAACGTCACCGTGCCAGGAGCCATCGTAAATACCGCGTCTCCTGGTTGTGCAACAAGGTCTATCCCGCGGTGCCCGGTTGAGTACTCTGTCTCGGGAGCTAGATATGCGCGATTCACTCCCACTCGAGAGACAGGCCACTGCCAGGTCTGGCTCTCATGGGAATTAGCAATAGAAATCGAACGACCTGGCCAGAGCGCGAGAATGCAGGCGAGCGTGGCGCAAGCCAGTGCGCGAAAGACGCGGGGTGAGAATGGCGGAGGAGTGATCATCCGCCAATCTTTGACTGGCTTATGCCTCGGAGTTTTCCGTACCCCAGTCGCGGTACAAAGCTCGCTCGCGCTCGCGGGTGGGGAAAAAGAACCAGACGAGAGCTGCTCCGAGCAACATCGCAACGATGCCGGTCAGATACGCCCAGTTCGCTCCTTCGAGAAACGACTGCTGCGCAGCCTGCACGATTTGGGTCTTGTACTGCGGGTATTTCGATGCCAGGTCAACCGCGCTACCAAATGACTTAGTCAGAGCATCGTGAATCTGAGCAGAGATTTGAGACTTCACATTCGCGGGCTCATTAGCCAGTGTCTTGGCAATGGCTGCCGTGTATCCCGCTCCAAGAATCGCTCCCATGATCGACTGCATGACTGCACCACCGAGGTCACGTTGCAAGTCGCCGGTACCCGAGGCCATGCCCACCTTGGCGACGGGCACAGAATCGGTCAGTGCGTGCGACGCAGGAGTGCCGGCAATGCCAACACCAATACCGATGAGCGCGTACGAGATTCCAACAACCCAGTACGTGGTGTGGATGCCCCAGAGCACGAGCATTGAGGCGAAGCCCATGAAGATGAATGCGAAACCAAAGAGCAGCGTGTGCTTCGATCCCCAACGTTCAACCATGCGGCTTGAAAAAGGTGCGGCGACGACCATGGCCAAAACACAGGGGATAATTGCGAATCCGGAGGCGAGCGTGTTGTAGCCGAGCACGTTCTGCAAGAACTGCATTCCGACAAACATTGCGCCCATAAGCGAGCCGAAAACGATGATGCCCGAGAGTGCTGCCACCCAGAAAGTTCGGCGCTTGGCAAACGACAAATCAAAAATGGGGAAAGCCGCTCGCTTTTCACGCCAGAAAAACAGGATGCCACCGGAAAGGGTGATGGCGAAGCACACGGCAACAACACCGAACTGACCGTCGAGCGCGGCGAAGTTGATGCCCAAGACGAGCCCACCTAAGAAAATCGCGGACAGCACACCTCCGGCGTGGTCGACGGGTTCATCAGACTCGTTGACCTTGCCCGGCACGAGTTTGAGCACCAGAATGAGCGCCACAATTCCCAGCGGGATGGGAATGAGGAACGCATACTGCCAGGGTGCGGTGAGCATGAGAGCACCTGCGGCGACGGGTGAAATTGCAGAAAGTGCAGCACCGAGCGCCGACCACAGGGCGATGGCGCGGGTTCTACCCGGACCTTTCCAGAGCGCAGTGATCAGCGCGAGCGTTGTGGGGTAGGCCATACCGGCTGCGATACCGCCCAAAATGCGTGCGGCAGTAAGTAGTTCCACCGAGTTCGAAAGAGAAGCCAGAATTGCGGCCGGAATACCCAATGCCAGACCGAGCACGAGCATGAGTTTGCGGCCGTAACGGTCACCGAGAGCGCCGAGATACAGCACAGAAATCGACAAACCGAGCGAGAACCCGACAGCCACGAGGTTGAGGCCAACCTGCGAAGCGCCCAGATCGCGGCCAATCTCGGGCAGGGCAACATTGGCGATCGACAGGTTCATATTGGCTACGCCGGCAGCCAAAATCAGTGCGGCGAGAACGAGACCGCCCTTGGCTGGTGATGTTCCCGTGGATGTTGCTGCAGTTGCTGTACTCACACGCTGATTCTGCCACGCTATTTCGCCTGTTATGCTTGGAGGGCACCTTCGAAAGAGGGTGACTTCGCGTGTCCACCATCGCGGAACATCCCACCGGTCGGTTTCAAAACCGCGGGATGTGAAACGGGACACTAGGGCAGATCTCAACCGAGGACTGCGACATAACCGCAAGTGGCGTTTGTCTGGCTTTGCCAGCGTGCGCCAAGAACAGGAGACGGCAATGGCCGTTGTAACAATCCGCCAGCTGCTCGACAGCGGCGTCCACTTTGGACACCAGACCCGCCGTTGGAACCCGAAGGTAAAGCGCTTCGTTCTGGCAGAGCGCTCGGGCATCCACATCATCGACCTTCAGCAGTCGCTGGCCTACATCGACAAGGCATACGACTTCGTCAAGGAGACCGTTGCTCACGGTGGCACCATTCTTTTCGTTGGTACCAAGAAGCAGGCGCAGGGCGCAATTGCTGAGCAGGCTACCCGCGTTGGTCAGCCCTACGTCAACGAGCGCTGGCTTGGTGGTCTTCTGACCAACTTCCAGACCATCGGCGGCCGTTTGACCACCATGAAGGAGCTCGAGCAGCTCGACTTCGACAACCCCGCATCGACCGGTTTCACCAAGAAGGAGCTCCTGCTCAAGAAGCGTGAACTCGTCAAGCTGCACAAGAGCCTCGGTGGTATCCGCAACCTGACTAAGGCACCGAGTGCCATCTGGGTTGTTGACACCAAGAAGGAGCACCTGGCAATCGACGAGGCCAAGAAGCTTGGTATCCCCGTTGTCGGTATCCTCGACACCAACTGTGACCCCGACGAGCTCGCTTACCCGATCCCCGGTAACGACGACGCTATCCGCTCGGTTGGTCTTCTGACCCGCGTTATTGCTGACGCTGTTGCTGAGGGCCTCATCGCTCGTCACCAGAAGCCTGAGCAGGGTGAAGACGCTTCGCCTATGGCTGAGTGGGAGCGCGAGCTCCTCGAGGCTGGCCAGGCAGAGGCTGCAGCTGCAGAGGCTCCCAAGGCTGAGAAGAAGGCTGCTCCCAAGAAGGCTGCTGCTCCTAAGGCTGAGAAGGCTGAAGAAGCACCCGCTGCTGAAGAAGCTCCCGCAGCCGAGTAATCGCGCTCGCATCATCCACTTTTACATTTCTAAACAAGGAGAAAAGACGAATGGCTAACTTCAGCCTGGAAGACGTCAAGACCCTGCGCGAGCGCCTCGGCACTGGCATGGTCGACACCAAGAACGCTCTCGTTGAGGCCGATGGTGACATGGACAAGGCCATTGAGATCCTGCGTCTCAAGGGTGCAAAGGGTAACGCTAAGCGTGCTGACCGTTCGACCGCAGAGGGCCTCGTTGCCGCTGCCCAGAACGGCAACAAGGCAACCCTCATCGAGCTTGCTTGCGAGACCGACTTCGTTGCAAAGGGTGACAAGTTCGTTGCCCTGAGCGAGAAGGTTCTCGCTGCAGTTGTCGCCGCTGGCGCAACCACCGTTGAGGCTGGAAACGCAGCACCTGCTGACGGCAAGACTGTTGCCGACATCATTGCTGACGAAGCAGCCATCATCGGCGAGAAGATTGAGCTCCGCCGCATTGCTGTGGTTGAGGCTGACAACTTCGCGATCTACCTGCACCAGACCAGCCAGGACCTGCCCCCGCAGGTTGGTGTCATTGTTGGATACACCGGTTCTGACGCAGAGACCGCGCGTTCGATTGCACAGCACATCTCGTTCGCTGACCCCCAGTACCTTTCGCGCGAGGATGTCCCCGCAGCTGAGGTCGAGAAGGAGCGTCAGATCGTTACCGAGATCAGCCGCAACGAGGGCAAGCCCGAGGCGCAGATCGAGAAAATCGTTGATGGTCGTATCGGCGCCTACTTTAAGCAGATTGCTCTGCTTGAGCAGGAATACGCTCGCGACAACAAGTTCACCGTTGCCAAGGTTCTTGAGAACGCTGGTCTGACGGTTGTTGGCTTCGCCCGCTTCAAGGTCGGCGCATAGTCATAGCGACATAAAGTGAAGCCCCGGTTCGTGAAAACGCGCCGGGGCTTCGCTCTTTAACACCCCGCGGGGACTATTTTGAATTGACCGCACACGCTGGAAGGACACGTATCCACATGAATCCCAAAACTCGACGTCGCGTATTGCTGAAACTGTCGGGTGAGGCATTCGGCGGAGGCTCGCTCGGTGTGAATCCCGATGTGGTCAGTTCGATCGCGCGTGACATTGCCGAGGCATCGAAAACCGTTGAAATTGCAGTGGTTGTCGGTGGCGGAAACTTCTTCCGAGGCGCAGAGCTCTCGCAGCGCGGAATGGACCGCGGTCGTGCCGACTACATGGGCATGCTCGGTACCGTAATGAATGCCCTCGCACTTCAGGACTTCCTCGAGCAGGCAGGCGCTCAGCCGCGTGTTCAATCGGCCATCGCAATGTCGCAGGTGGCAGAGCCCTACCTGCCCCTTCGTGCCATCCGTCACCTCGAAAAGGGTCGAGTTGTGATCTTCGGTGCTGGAGCGGGTCTACCGTTCTTCTCGACCGACACAGTTTCTGCTCAGCGAGCACTCGAAATCCACTGCGACGAGGTTCTCGTCGCAAAGAACGGTGTCGATGGCGTCTACACCGGTGACCCTCGCACCGATAAGAGCGCAGTCAAGCTCGACAAGGTGACCTTCCGTGAAGCGCTCGATAAGGGTCTCAAGGTCGTTGACTCGACAGCGTTCAGCCTCTGCATGGACAACAACATGCCCATGCGTGTCTTTGGGATGGAGCCGGAAGGCAACATCACCAAGGCAATCAAGGGCGAAGCCATCGGCACGCTAGTCACCAACTAGACTGAACTCACAAAGCCGTACCCCAAGGAGACACAAGTGATTGCCGACGTTCTTTCCGACGCTTCAGAGCGCATGGCCAAAGCCATTGAGGTCGCCAAAGAAGACTTCTCCAACGTACGCACCGGTCGCGCTAACCCGAACATGTTCCAGAAGATCATGGTCACCTACTACGGCACGCCCACACCACTTGCCCAGCTGGCATCGCTGAACACCCCCGAGGCGCGCACCATCATGGTCACCCCGTTCGACAAGTCAGCTCTGCGTGACATCGAGCAGGCCATCCGTGACATGCCTAACCTTGGCGCAAACCCCACCAACGACGGCAGCATCATTCGTGTCACTCTTCCCGAGCTCACTGAAGAGCGTCGCAAGGAATACGTCAAGATCGTCAAGGCAAAGGGCGAAGACGCTCGCGTTTCGATCCGTAACATTCGCCGCAAGGTAAAAGACGACTTGGATGCTCTGAAGGGCGAAGTCGGAGACGACGACCTCGCTCGTGCCGAAAAAGAACTCGAGTCGATCACCAAGAATCACATCGACCAGATCGACGAAGCTCTCAAGCGCAAAGAAGCAGAGCTTCTCGCTGTTTAGCTCTCGATCATGACCGATCCAGATCCGAAAGAACCCGGCGGAAAACTAACTCCGACTGGCCAGTTTCAGGCTCAAATGCGCGCTGTCCGTGCTGACATTGACCGAAACGTTGAAAAGACTCGCGCCGACTTTGAGCGCAACGTCGAGCAGGCCAAAGCGCAAATTAACCAGGCTCGCGCTGACCTAGATCGCAACATCGAACAGGCTCGCGCCCAGTTTGAGGCGGCAAGCGCGCGCATGCAACAGCGCACCGGCCGCAACCTGATCGGTGCGATCATCATGAGCCTCCTGCTCGGTGGAGCTCTCGTGGCGAGCATCGTCATCGATCGCCAGTACTTCATCGTCTTTGGCGCCATCCTGCTTGGCATTTGCTCGTTCGAACTCGCCACAGCCATGAAGGTTCGGTACTGGTACGTTCCTCGCTATCTGAACGCGCTCGTTACCGTTGTTGCCATGCCTCTCGCGTTTTATCAGGGCATGGTTGTGGCAACGGTTGCGATCATTGCCGGGTTGGGCGTCATCTTGCTCTGGCAGATTGTGCGTCTGAGTATCCGTGGTCACATGCCCGGTGCGAAACTAGCGCCCTCTCTTGCTGCCTCTGCGTTCGCACAGGGCTACGTCACGTTCCTCGGCGCTTTTACGGTGTCGCTGGCAGCTCAGCCGGGAACGCCCGGGGGAGTCGCATCCGGGCAGTGGTGGGTGCTCTCGTTCCTCATCGTCGTCGTGTCTGTTGATATTGGCGCGTACGCCTCGGGCCTCAACTTTGGTAAGCACCTCATGGCTCCCAAAATCAGCCCCAAGAAAACCTGGGAAGGTTTTGCGGGTGCTGGAGTTGCCGCCAGTATCGCCGGTGTTTTGGTGTCAATGCTCATCCTGCATGAACAGTGGTGGTTTGGTCTGATCATGGGCATCGTCTTGCTGTTCGTGGCCACCTGGGGTGACCTTGGGGAGTCACACCTCAAGCGTGTGCTGGGCATTAAAGACATGTCGAACTGGCTTGCCGGCCACGGTGGCTTCCTGGACCGACTCGATTCGATCATTCCGTCGGGCGTGTTTGTCTTCATTTTGTACTTCATCGTTCAGGGCTTCCACTAGCCACCGAACGTTCACCAAGAGATAGTTTGCGAGAATAGACACGTGAGTACGACATTCCCTAGCGCCACCCGTAAAGTGACCGCCTACAACGCCGCTCAGGTCGATGCGTTCTTGGCTGATGCCCGCATCGCATACGACACGTATGAAGAAGGCGCTCCCAAGATGACAAGTGCGGATGTTCGCAAAGTCTCTTTCGACGTAGCGAAAAAGGGTTACTCAGCACCCGCTGTCGACGCTGCCCTTGAACGCCTTGAGGTTGCCTTCGCTGAACTCGAGCGTGAACAGGTAATCAACGCCGAAGGGTGGGAAGGGCTCTCACGCCGTTCGCGCGAACTTCTCGAAGCCATCTCGGCTCGTTTCTCCCGTCCCGCTCGTAAGCGCTTCAACCGCGTTGGCACCTTTGCAACCGGGTACCGAATTGTTGATGTGGATGCCTTTGTTGACGAGGTCAAAACTGGCCTCGAGACCGGTGCGATTCTTCGCGCCTCATGGGTTCGACAGGCTGTTTTCCGCCCGCAAAAGCGCGGCTACAACGAGGTGCAGGTTGATCTCGTTCTCGATGAATTGATCGAGGCATTGATTGCTGCTGGGCAGGCCTAGAGCCTTCACGCTCAGCTTTCAACTAGGAGTTGAGGCTTTTCCCGGCTAAAATTGCCTTGCTATGGGAAAACATCGTGGCAATACCCCTGCCTTGACGCATCGTCAGGCGGTTTTGCGCACCCATAGGGCGACAAGTGGTTCCCACGTGTTTATCCGTCGCGGACCCGGTTTGCTTGCTGCTGCATTCTTAGCTGCCGTCGCAGTTCTGTGGGTCAACGCGGTTGACCCTTACTCGGGAGCCGTCGCGGATTCATCGCACCAGAACTTCAATATCGCACGCTATGTAGAAGGTCAGAACCTCATCGCTGCAGAGGCAGAGGTCGCCGGTGGTCGTGACGGTGTCGCTGGAATCGTGCGCCTGTCGCCTGCATCGGGTGTTCCTGACGCCGGAACGGCTCAGGCGATCGCGTATGTACTCGTCATCAAGAAGGGATGGACGGGTAGCGACTTTGACTGCCTTGTTAATCTCTGGAACCGCGAGTCGCACTGGAACGTAAACTCGCACAACGCAAGTAGCGGTGCTCACGGTATTCCGCAGGCCTTGCCCGGTAACAAGATGGCCTCTGCCGGTCCCGACTGGGAGACTAATCCTCGCACCCAGATCATCTGGGGTCTCGGTTACATCGAAAACCGTTACGGCACACCCTGCGGCGCTTGGGCGCACTCAGAAGAATTCAACTGGTACTAGACCGGTATGGCACGTCGACGACCCTCAAAACGCGATCAGCCATATGAGCCTCTCGATGTCGAGCGATTCACCGTTGGCATGCGTCGAACCGAAACGAAGCGCGGATCAACGTGGACAGTTCAGCCCATCTCGGCCGTGAACGCAACGAAGGTCTATATCTGTCCGGGATGCTCACTGGATATTGAACCTGGCGTAGCGCACATCGCAGCGTGGCGACAGGACGGAATTCTCGGCGACCAAGCGGATATCGATTCACGCCGTCATTGGCATAACCACTGTTGGAGGATTGGCTAGCGTGGCCGAAGAAATCAAAGCGAGCATCATGCTGCCGGCGTACCGAGAAAACATCGAGCTTCACACGGCAGATGGATTAACGCTCGTTGGCGAAATTTCGCTCCCTCTGAATGCAGATCCGGTCGCCACTCTTGTGACGCTTCATCCCTTGCCCACTGCCGGTGGATTCATGGATTCGCACATTCTTCGTAAAGCGGCTGCTCGACTACCGGCCCTGGCAAACATTGCCGTACTTCGATTCAACACACGCGGCACGAAGTCTCCTCGTGGAGTGAGTGAAGGGGCTTTCGACGGCGGCAAAGACGAACGCTTCGACGTCGCCGCGGCCATGGATTTTGTCAAAGCTGCAGGCTTGCCCAACCCGTGGATTGTCGGTTGGTCGTTCGGAACCGAGTTAGCGCTCAAGTACGGACGAGAGCACGACATTGTTGGTGCTATCTTGCTCGCTCCACCACTGCACCGTGCGACTCCCGAGGAGGTTGCTGCGTGGGCTGGAGAAACTCGCAAACTTGTGGCGCTGATTCCGGAACACGACGACTACCTTCAGCCGGCAGAGGCAGCAATTGGATTTGCGAGTGTGCCGAACATCCAGCTGATCAATGTGGAAGACGGCAAGCACCTGTGGGTGGGCGAGAACCAGACCAGGCGCGTTCTGAATGAAATTGTCGCGCAAGTGAACCCAGCAGCGTTGCCATTGCCGACAGTGTGGGACGGGCCACTCGCCTAGGTTTGTGAGCGGCTCGAATCGCTGACTAGTTTTGCTCTTGGGCGGGCATAAAAACTTCTTTGATAATCAAAATCAACGAAGCTGCCACCGGAATAGCAATCAGAGCGCCGAGAATACCGAGTAGCGCTCCACCAGCCAGGGCGGCAATGACAACGATCGAGCCAGGTACCGATACCGCCTTGTTCATGATTCGTGGGCTGAGCACATATGCCTCAACCTGCATGTAAACCAGGTAGTAGATACCGGCAACGAGTGCAGTGAGCGGGCTTGCCATAACGAGCTGGGCGAGAACGATGATGACGGATGCCGCCAGCGTACCCACGAGCGGAATCAGCGAAAGCAAGAAAGCAACGAATGCGAAAACAATCGCGGCCTTACCTCCGATAAAGGTCAGGAAGAAGAACGTCAGTATTCCGTTGACCAAGGCGAGTGAAATCTGGCCGACAACGTAGCGACCAACTCCGTTTGCGATTTGTTCGCTGAGCTCAATGAATCGGCTGCGCTTCGAAGCAGAGACCAGTTTGTAAGCGTTCTGCTTGATCATGTGCAGAGAAGCGGTGAAGTACAAGGTCAGAATCATGACGATGATGACACCGAAGAAGCCATTGGCGATGCTGACACCGATGCTCAAAGCACCACCGGCGAACTTAGAAATATTGGCCGGGTCGCTGATGAAGGTCTGTACTTGCTTGAGGAGTGCTTCGAAATCGATCACTCCACCGAATGCGGCATCGAGGTTAGCAATCCAGTGTGAGTCTTTGATGGTTTCAATGAGCGCAGGCAGCGTCTTGATGAAACCGCTGACTTGCTCGACGACAAGAGGAATAACGCTGAGCAACAACACGGTGAACGCAGCGAGCACAACGACCACAACGGTCAAGATTGCGGCCCAGCGAGGGAAGCGCTTTTTCTCGAGCCAGGTGACCGCAGGGTCGAGGCCCAGTGACAAGAAGAGCGCTGCACCAATGTAGGTGAGAATCGTCGCTAGTGAGGTGACTGCAGCGATCAACAGGATGCCAAGACCAACACCGAGTGTGCCGATCAAACCGACACGGAACGGGTGCGCAATACGAATAGCGCGGATGGGGGACTCGGAAACGACCGTGGCCGCCTTCTTTTTGTCGGTCACGGTGAGTGCCTTCTACTTGGTTGAGCGAGATGCTTGCTTGGTAGCTGTC
>JBDKLU010000070.1:0-12706 GCA_039795475.1 Actinomycetota bacterium
CGGGTGCGCAATACGAATAGCGCGGATGGGGGACTCGGAAACGACCGTGGCCGCCTTCTTTTTGTCGGTCACGGTGAGTGCCTTCTACTTGGTTGAGCGAGATGCTTGCTTGGTAGCTGTCGCCTTTTTAGGCGCAGCCTTTACAGTACCCGTCGCTGCTTTCTTTGGAGAAGTCGCTTTCTTGGGCGCAGCCACCTTCGTGGGTGAAGTCGTGGCGGCACCAGCAGCCGATTGCGCAGCCGTTGTGAGATCCCCAAGGTCTTCAAGGATTTTCGTGAGCGCCAAGCGTTGCTTCTCAACATCGCTCAAAAGTGTTTGAGCTTGAGCTTCTGTGCGCTGGCGAAGTTCGGATGCCACACGCTCCGCTGTTTCAATCATGGCTGCTGCGCTTTGAGCGGCATCCGAGAGGGTGGCGAGGGCGCGCTTGTCGACAGCGGTGCGAAGAGCATCCAATTCTCGGCGGGCCTGTGAGGCAGCCTCATGAGCATTGAACTCGGCGACCTTCGCCTGAGCGCGTATTGCCTTCAGTTCGGCCTGTGATTCCTCGATGTACAGAGAAGTGGTGTGAACAGCTTCCTGGTGTTTTTCAAGATATTCACGCTCGGCCTCGTCGCGGTGTGCGGCGGCATCCGCGTCGATGCGCAAAACCTCAATGAGGGCTTTCGTAATCTTTGCCCCACTCGCGTTTGCATTCGCCGCAAGCACAAGTTTCATCTCTGCGATCTCGCGAGCAGCTTCAGACTTGAAGATCTCTGCTTCACGCTTAGCGGTGCTGATGACCTGGCTAACTTCGGTCGTTGACGCACGACGAACGTTTGCGGCCTCTTGCTGAGCGATTTCAACAACCTCGCGTGCAGCCTGTTCTGATGCGGCGACCGTTTCTGCAGACCGAGACAAAGCATCATGCAGAATTTCGGATGCGCGAGCCTCGGTAAGAGTGGTGATTGCCTTGGCTTGCTCTTTCGCAATTTCAATAATCGAAGCGCGTTCGCGCTCGGTAGCGTTTTTCAGATTGTGTGCATCGGCAGCTGCTCGGCTCACAATTGCTGCAGCTTCTTTTTCAGCACGCTTCAAAATGGAATCAAAGGCGTGACCGAATCCAGCGAATGTGGGGCTGTCAACCTGCTTCAGCTCAAGTTCGAGAATCTTGCTAGCTTCGAGCGCTTGGGATGCTTCTGCCTGAAGTCTGTCGAACTCTGTTTTCGAGGCGAGTAATTCGCGTCGAAGTCGCGCGACCGTGCGATCGACCTCTTCAGGGTCGTATCCGCGGAAAACGCGCGGGAATTCACTCTCGGGGGATGCCATCATTGCTCCGGATTATGCGCCGACTTTCGGCGCTGAAAAGCTGCGAACTTCAGTCTAACCGCGCCTTTTGGCGTGGTTTTTTCAGGGCAAGGGGTAAACCATATGGAGCTTCCTCACAGGACTATTCCGGTATCTTTGACGAGACCTCATTAACCGTCAGGAGAAGCCTTTGCGTTTTATCGCAACGATTGTGTCGCTGTTTATTGCAGCTGCGCTGTTGATCCTCGGTATTAGTTTCAAGTTTTTCTCGGGGCCGAAAGAAGTTTCGATCTCGATTCCTTCCGACAGCAGCGTCAGCTATGTGGTGATTGACCCTCAGGTCTTGCACATCCACAGCGGGGCTCAGTACCTGAAGGTTGCTGGCGCCGATGTGAACACGGTTGCCTACGGTCAAACCAATGACGTGCTGTCATGGCTTGGCGGATCCAGCTACTCGCATGTTTCTGTTGATGCCAAGTCAAAAAAGGTTTCGACTCAGGTCGTATCTGCTGTGACGAGCGGCGAGAACGTTCCCACTGCTACAGCTGCGCAAGACCAGTCCATCGTTTCTCCAGCCGGTTCAGACATGTGGATCGGTGAAGCAACAGCAGAAAAAGACCAGGCGATTTTGTCTCTCGACATCAAGTCAAATCAGTCGGTCATTGTTGCCTCGAGTGGCAAGGCTCCCGCTCCGTCAGATATCACGGTTTCGTGGCCGCTTCCTCAACCCACTTTCCTCTGGATGAACGATGACGTCCTCATGATCGTCGGTGGATTCTTCCTGTTGTTCGGTATCGGTATTTACCTGTGGGCGTTGTGGCACATGCGTCGAGGTCAGGGTCCTCGTCGACGCGGACGCATGCCCAAGCCGCCACGTCCGCCGCGTTCCATTGGTCGTTCAACCCGTCGCATCAGCGGTCCTTCCAAGGGGAGACGCGCGATCAGTGGTTCTCGCTCAATGGTTGCCCTCGCTCTCAGCGGTCTTGTTATCGTTGGCGTCAGTGCGTGTAGTACGGGCGTCGCTGCAACTCCGACACCCTCTCCTACTTCGACGAGCGACGAAAACCCGGATGCTCCGAAACCGGTGGTGACCGAACAACAGCTTGCCGTCATCTTGGGCAAGGTTACGACCACGTTGAACGAATCTGACCAAAAGCTCGATAGCGGATTGGTCGCGACTCGTCTGGCTGGAGCGGCGCTCGAAGTTCGTTTGGCCAACTACGCCATTCGCAAGTCGAATAAGAAGATTGCGGCACTGCCCTCTCTCAAGCCAAGCCCCGTGCAGCTCTTCTTGCCACAGACCACCGCGTTATGGCCCCGTTCGATTCTTGCCATGGTCGAAACTGTTGATCCTTCCAAGAAAGACAAGCAAGCGCCAACGGTTGCCGTGGTTATGACTCAAGAGTCTCCGCGCTCGAACTACAAAGTCGTCTACACGATCAACCTCGAGGCAAATCAAAAGATTCCTGAGGTTGCCGCCGCAACCGTGGGTACTCCTCTTGTTGCACACGACACCAAGCTTCTTGCCGTCAGCCCGCAAGATTTGGCAAAGGTGTATGCCGACGTCGTGAACAAGAAAGACAAGAGCAAGTACGCCTCGCTGTTTAGCTCTACGAGCGACTCGTTCCGCACAACGATCGCTGCCGAGCGCAAGGCTCAAGCAACCAGCAAAGACGTCAAGGTTACGTTTGCTGACTATCCCGGCACGGACGCTATAGCTTTTGCAGCACAAAATGCAGGAGCTATCGTTGCCGTTCAAATGAACGAGAAAGCCACGTTTACGCCACTCAACAATCGTGACCTCAAACTGACAGGTGCGCTCAAAGCCCTTGCTGGTCTGGAAATTTCCAACCGACCGATCCAGGCGACCTACAGCATGCAGTTGTTCTTCTACGTTCCACCGGTTGGGTCTACTCACCACATTGAGATGCTCGGCTACACCGAGAATCCAACTTTCGTAAAGCTGCTCGGCTAATGGCGGAACCCATTAATCCGCTCGTTGTTCCGTCGCTGGTGGTTGCTGCTACCGACGCTGACTTTGCGAACTTCGTAGAGCTTTCCAAGCAGGTTCCTGTCATTGTCGACCTCTGGGCGACCTGGTGTGAGCCCTGCAAACAGCTGTCGCCTGCACTTGAAAAAGTAGTGACAGATCTCGACGGTGCAGTTGTCTTGGTAACGCTCGACGTTGATGCCAATCCGCAAGTTGCCGATGTTTTCAAAGTGCAATCCATTCCTACCGTTGTTGCACTCATCGGTGGACAGATTGCCCCTCTCTTCCAGGGCGCTATCCCTGAGGCTGACATTCGTCAGGTATTCGACCAGGTGCTTCAGGTTGCTGCTGAGAATGGCGTCATTGGTCGAGTGAGCGTCTCGGATGCCTCGGGAGAAGAAGAACTTCCCACAAAAGAGGATTTGCCACCGCTGCACCAAGAAGCCTTTGACGCACTGGAGCGTGGAGAATATCTCGCCGCAGTGGATGCATACGATCGTGCTCTCGTCGAGAACCCGAATGACCAGCTCGCACGCGAAGGGCGAGCACAGTCGTTGCTTGTGCACCGATTGCAGGGAAAGTCACTTGCCGATATTCGCCAGGCAGCGGCCGCGAATCCTGGGGAATTGGCCGCCACGCTCGATGTCGCAGACCTGGACCTCTCGGGCGGACACGTAGACGACGCTTTCGGGCGTCTTCTTGACCTGTTTGTAACCGCAGACCAAGAAACCCGCAATGTGCTTCGAGAGCGCCTTCTGGAGCTGTTCTTGGTCGTCGGAGAGACCGACCCGCGCGTGCTGAGTGCGCGTACGCGTTTGGCGAGCCTGCTTTTCTAACTAGCTGGCTTGTACAAGAAGACCACACCGAGCGGTGGCAAGGTCATCTCGGCACTCGCTGGCATTGTGCCCCAGCTTTCGGCGTGCGCGGTAACTGAACCGAAGTTGCCCGAGCCTGAACCGCCAAACTGTTCGGCGTCCGAGTTGAACACTTCTTGCCAGACGCCAGCCGAGGGCAAGCCCGTGCGGTAGTTGCCGTGCGGGTGGCCGGCAAAGTTTGCCAAAACAGCAAGCGCGTTTCCTGCCTCGTCGTAGCGCACGAACGAAACGATGTTGCGACCGTTGTCGGCACCATCAATCCATTCGAACCCGGTCGGGTCACTGTCGCGCTCCCACAGGGCAGGCGTTGCGGCGTAGGTGAGATTCAGTGCGCGAACCATGTTCTGCAGCCCTTGGTGTACCGGCTGGTCGAGAATCCACCAATCGAGACCGCGCTCTTGGTTCCACTCTGAGGGCTGACCAAACTCTTGACCCATGAACAGCAGTTGCTTGCCAGGGTGGCCCCACATGAAAGCGAGGTAGGCGCGCATGTTGGCTAGTTTTTGCCAGTGGTCACCCGGCATCTTGGCTAATAGTGAGCCTTTACCGTGCACAACTTCGTCGTGGCTGATCGGCAGAATGAAATTCTCGCTGAACGCGTACTGGAACGAGAACGTAATGTCCCAGTGGTGATACGAGCGGTACATGGGGTCGGTGTGGATGTACTCGAGTGAGTCGTGCATCCAGCCCATGTTCCATTTGAAGCCGTAGCCGAGTCCGCCACCATCGGTGGGCGCTGTCACGCCACCCCAGCTGGTCGACTCTTCTGCCGCCATGATGACACCAGGGTGGTGCTTGTAGACGGTGGCGTTGGTCTCTTGCATGAAGTTGATGGCTTCGAGGTTCTCGCGACCACCGAATTGGTTGGGCAGCCACTCGCCATCCTTGCGGCTGTAGTCGAGGTAGAGCATGGATGCAACGGCATCAACGCGCAGACCATCGACGTGAAACTCTTCGATCCAGAAAAGTGCGTTGGCGACGAGGAAGTTGCGCACCTCGTTGCGACCGAAGTCGAAGATGTACGTGCCCCAGTCGGGATGCTCACCGCGGCGCGGGTCTGCGTGCTCGTAGAGTGGCTGACCGTCGAAACGGCCCAGCGCCCACTCGTCCTTCGGGAAGTGCCCAGGCACCCAGTCGACAAGCACACCGATGCCAGCTTCGTGCAGTCGGTTGATGAGGTACTTGAGGTCGTCGGGGTCCCCGAAGCGGGCCGTCGGTGCGTAGTAGCCGGTGACCTGGTAGCCCCATGACGGGCCGTATGGATGCTCGGCAAGCGGCATGAATTCGACGTGAGTAAAGCCAAGGTGTTGCACGTGACCGATGAGGTCGTCGGCGAGCTCGCGGTAAGAAAGACCTGGTCGCCACGAACCAACGTGAATCTCGTAGATGCTCATCGGTTCAGCGTGAGGAGCGCTTTTACTGCGCTTCGTTATCCAGTCGCCGTCCGACCATTCAAAGCTCGAGTGTGGAACGACAGAACCCGTCAGTGGCGGGCACTCGGTCTGGCGCGCCATGGGGTCTGCGCGCTCGACCCAGGCGCCATCCTTGGTGAGGATTTGATATTTGTAAATCGCGCCCGGGTGCACATCCGGAATAAAGATCTCCCAGACACCCGAGCTGCCGAGGCTGCGCATGGCGTGGTTTTCGCCCGACCAGCTGTTGAAGTCACCCGTCACGCGTACTGCCTGTGCGTTGGGTGCCCAGACGGCAAATGCCGTGCCACGAACCGAGCCGGTAACGCCTGAGTGCTCAGTGAAGTGCGCGCCGAGAACGTCCCAGAGTCGCTCGTGACGACCTTCGCGAATCAGGTGCAGGTCGAGTTCTCCCACAGTTGGAACGAAACGGTAGGCGTCGACTGCGCTCCACACGTTGCCATCTTCGTAGCGAGTCTCGATTTCGTAGTCCTGGAATCCGAGAACATGGGCGCCTTCCCAGATGCCGTGCTCGAGGTGGCTCAGGCTCACGCGGGCACCGGATGCAAGAACTGCCGTGACCTCTAGTGCGAGTGGCCTGCGCGCGCGGATGACCGTGACGCTCTCAGAGAGCCCCTCTGGGGTGACGTCGTGCTGCCCGAGAACACTGTGCGGGTCGAAATACGACCCTGCAGAAACGGCCCACAGCACGTGGGAATCAAGCGGGGGCAGTGTCCACTCGGTGGGCAGAGCCTTCTTTTTGCGAATTGCCATTAGCGCCTCTCTACGGCAAATACGTGCACAGGGTGGGTGTGCGGGTCAAGTCGCACGTAGTTGTTGACACGCCAGTCGTACTGCGCACCGTTGATGAGATCGCGAACGACGAATTCGTCATCCCATCCCATCTGCAGCGCGGGCATGTCGAGGTGCACGGTCGTCTCACGGATTGCGTGCGGGTCTGTGTTGGCGACAACGATGATCGTGTCGGCTTCGCCTGAAGCGGTGAATTCGCCATCGATGTGCTTGGAGTAGCAGAGGATGGCGTCGTCATCGGTGCGGTGGAAACGGATATTGCGAAGCTGGCCTAGGGCTGGATGCGCGGCGCGAATGGCATTCAGTTTGGTGATGTACGGTGACAGCGACGTGCCGGCCATTTCGGCGCCCAGCCAGTCGCGGTCTTTGTATTCGTATTTTTCGCTGTCGATGTTTTCTTCTGCACCTGGTCGTGCAACCGATTCGCAAAGCTCAAAGCCGGCATACATGCCCCAGAGCGGGGCTGCCGTTGCAGCGATTGCGGCACGAATCTTGAAAGCCGCGGGCCCGCCAAACTGCAGGTAGGCGGTGAGAATGTCTGGCGTATTCACGAAAAGGTTGGGGCGCATGAATGCTGCCGTGTCGGTGCTCACGGAGGTCAGGAATTCGGTGAGTTCTGCCTTGGTGTTTCGCCACGTGAAGTACGAATACGACTGTTGGAAACCGACCTTTGCGAGTGTTTGCATCATGGCAGGGCGAGTGAATGCCTCTGCGAGGAAGATGACATCAGGGAACTCTGCGTTGATGGTTTCAATCAACCACTGCCAGAAATCGACCGGCTTGGTGTGGGGATTGTCTACGCGGAAAATTTTGACGCCGTGGCTAATCCAGAGTTTGACGATGCGCAAAACCTCGGCGCGAATGCCCCCAGGGTCGTTGTCAAAGTTGACCGGATAGATGTCCTGGTACTTCTTGGGAGGGTTCTCGGCATAAGCGATAGTGCCGTCGGGAAGCGTAGTGAACCATTCGCGGTGCTCGGTCGCCCACGGGTGGTCGGGGGATGCCTGCAGTGCGAGGTCGAGTGCCACTTCGAGACCGTTCTTCTTAGCTTCCTTGACGAACGCGTCGAAGTCTTTAAAGGTGCCCAGGTCGGGGTGGATGGCGTCGTGACCACCAGCCGACGAACCGATTGCCCACGGCGAACCAGGATCGTGGGGCCCGGGGGTGAGCGTGTTGTTCGGACCCTTGCGGTTGGTCACGCCAATTGGGTGAATCGGTGGCATGTACAGAACATCAAAGCCCATGGCGGCAACCGCGGGCAGGCGCTTTGCTGCGGTCTTGAAGGTTCCTGAGCTCCAGGAGCCGTCGGCGTTTTTCTTAGCGCCCTCAGAGCGGGGGAAGAACTCGTACCAGGCGGCGCGACCAGCGATGGTGCGTTCAACGATGATGTTTTGAGATTCGGTGAACGTCGACAGGCTCGATAGGGGATTGTCGGCGAGCAGAGCGTGAACGTCGTCGCTCGTGGCCTCATAAAGTCGTGTCAGTGCGTCCACTGATGTGTCAGCAAGGCGTTTCGCGATGGTGGTCAGCGCTTTTCGGTCAACAGTTGAACGTGATTTATCTTTGCCGGCTGCCTCGAAAAGTTGCTGACCGATCGTCATCATCAGCTCGACGTCAATACCTGCCGGAACCTTGATTTCAGCGTTGTGTTCCCAGGTGGCGAAGTCGTCGGAATAGCCTTCAACGCGGAACGTGTGCAGGCCTTCCGTATCCATCTGAACGTTTACGCCCCAGCGGTCAAGCCCGGGGCCGAGCGAAACCATGTTGTAGCGCTTGGTGTTGCCATTGGGCGTAGTCAGGTGAAGTGCGACGCCGCTGGCATCGTGGCCCTCGCGAAAACTTGTCGCCTCGAACGGGATGACCTCGCCGACGAATGCGCGCGGGTGAAGATCGTGCTCGTCAAGACGTGGGGTCACGTTGACGACAGGAATGCGTCCGATGGCGTTACTCATCTTCAAAAACTAGTGCCAAAACCCTTGTGCGCGCGAGAAGGGAATGCGTTAGGAAGCTTTGAAGAGCAGCATGCTTGTGCCGCCGACCTTGATGGTCTCGCCAGGGCGCAAAACGCCGGGGATGTCTCGCGGCGACGGGTTGGTGCTGAACCACAGCGGCTCATAGAACTGAACACCCTCGTGCGCGGGAACAACGACCTCTGTGGTTTCTTCTACGCCGTGCACAACGAGCAGGATTCGCGAGAACTCCTCGTCAGCCGTGGTGCTCGCGGCCAGGTATTGCAGCGTGCGGTTGTTCGGGTCTTGCCAGTCTTCTTCCGACATGGACTTTCCAGCGGCGTTGAACCAATCCATTTGATTCGCATTAGCTACCGACTCGCCAAAGCGCCCGAATTTGAGAGGGCGAAGTGCGGGGAGTTCGTTGCGCAGCTGAATCAGCAATTTGGTGGTTGCCAGCAGGTCTTCTTGCCAGGGCTGGAGTTCCCAGTTGATCCACGTTAGAGGGGAGTCGTGGCAGTAAGCGTTGTTGTTGCCGTGTTGGGTGCGACCGTGCTCGTCTCCGGCAGTAATCATGGGAATGCCCGCAGAAAGCAGCAGGGTGCCCATCAGGTTACGCATGGCTTTACGGCGTGAGTGATTGACCGCGGGGTCATCCGACGGACCTTCGCTGCCGTGGTTGAACGAACGGTTGTCGTTCGTGCCATCGCGATTGTCTTCACCGTTACCGATGTTGTGCTTGTAGTTGTAGGTCGTCAGGTCGGCGAGGGTGAATCCGTCGTGTGCGGTGACGAAGTTCACTGAAGCAACAGGTCCGCGCTCTTCGCTAAACGTGTTGGATGACCCAGCCAGGCGTGTGGCGAAACCACCAACGCCGGTCGGGGCAACGCCGTGCTCGCGTGCGTGGGCGATGTCGACTAGCCAGAAGTTGCGAACCCGGTCGCGGTAGCGGTCGTTCCACTCCATCCAGCCGGGTGCAAAGTTTCCGGTCTGCCAGCCGCCCATTCCGGTATCCCACGGTTCAGCGATCAGCTTGGCGTCGGACAAGAAAGGATCGGTGCGAATTGCCTCGAGAAGCGGGTGTTCACGCTCGTATTCGTGGTGCGCGTTGCGCCCCAGCGTTACGGCAAGGTCGAAGCGGAATCCGTCAACCTGCATCTCGCGAGCCCAGTAGCGAAGCGAGTCGAGAATCAAACCGGCAACAGGTGGTTTTGATGTGTCAAGAGAGTTGCCGCAGCCAGTGACATCGATGTACGTGCCGTCTTCGGTTTGGCGGTAGTAGGTGAGATTGTCGAGTCCGCGCAGGCTCGACATTGGCCCTTGAGGGCCTTCCTCAGCGGTGTGGTTGTAGACAACATCGAGCAGTAGTTCGATGCCCGCGGCGTGCAGGTTCTTGACCATCTGCTTGAATTCGCGCACCACAGCCGAGGGGCCTTCTTCGCGCGCTGCTCGGGTTGCGTAGAGAGGTTCTGGCGTGAAGTAGTTGAGGGTGTTGTAACCCCAGTAGTTGACCATGCCGTTTTGCTGCAGGTAGTGCTCGTCTGCAAAAACATGGATGGGTAGCAGCTCGACAGCGGTGACGCCGAGGTCTTTCAGGTAGGCGATCATGTTCTCGTGACCGAGACCGAGGTAGGTGCCGCGAAGCTCGAGTGGAACATCCGCACGCTGTTTCGTTAGACCGCGAATGTGTCCTTCGTAGATCACGGAGCGGTCGTGGGGGATTGCGGGTTTTGTGACGCCTTCCCAGTCAAACTCGGTATTGATGACAACGCCCTGCCAATGGCGCGGGCCAACCTGTTCAACTCCGGTGGCGTAGGGATCGAGGAGGAGAGCTTCTGGGTTGAAGAGGTGTCCGGCGCCTTGAGGGCCCCACGCCTGAAGAACGTAACGAGCGCCTTCGACTAGATGGCTCGACTTGCCCGACCAGACCATGTCTTTGCCGCGCTTGAGGTGAACTCGATCGGCGACTCGAAGTGGGTTGTTCTCGTCGTATACGACGAGGTCAATTCCCGTGGCGTGCGCAGAGAAAACTCGGATCTCACCTCGGCCACGCGAAAGTGAGACGCCAAGGTCTTGGGGCGCCTGTGGGAAAGTCACCCTGCCTACACTAGTTAAAACTTCGTTATTCACTTGTTATCTCCGGGGTTTCAAAACATTAAGGTTCAGCGGTGACTATCTACCTCGACTATGCGGCCTCAGCGCCTGTGCGTGCTGTGGCGCGCGATGCGTATGTTGCTGCGCTCGCAGTCACGGGGAATCCGTCATCGACGCACCGAGACGGACAAGCGGCCAGGCGAGTCCTCGACGATGCTCGAGTCGCAGTTGCGCAGTCACTCGGTGCCGACCCTATTGAGGTTATTTTTACTTCCGGCGGCACTGAATCCGTCAATCTCGGCATTACTGGTTTGTACCGCGCTCGCCGCGCTGCCGACGGTGCCCGCGTGAGAATCCTGTCGACTTCTACTGAACACCACGCCACCATTGACACACTCGAAGCTCTCGCCAAAAACGAGTCTGCGCAGATCGAGTGGTTGCCGGTTGACGCGAATGGAGCGGTGAGCGTCGAGGGCCTTACATCTGCGCTGACGCGTGAGCCCGAAAGCATTGCTCTCGTTACTTTGCTCTGGGCTAACAACGAAGTCGGAACCCTGACAGACGTTGCAGAGGTTGCCACGCTCGCGCAGTCAGCCGGCGTGCCTTTGCACGTAGACGCGGTTGCTGCCTGGGGGCATGAAGTCATAGATGTTCGCGCTCTGCCTGGCGTGAGCACGTTGAGCGTTTCTGGGCACAAGGTTGGTTCCGTACCCGGCGTTGGTGCTCTGTATGTTTCTCGCACGGCATCTCTCGAACCGCTTATTCACGGTGGCGGGCAACAGCGTGGTCTGCGAAGCGGTACGCAGGATGCCCCGGCTGCTGCCAGCATGGCTGCGGCAATTGGCGAGACACTTGTGCAGCGAGCATCCGAAGAGTCTCGTCTTGTCTCACTGCGTGACGATCTCATCGCGAGGGTACAGGAAGGTGTCGACGGAGCTCACCTCTCTGGTGACCCGGTGAACCGCTTGAGCAATAACGTGAACTTACGATTTGACGGATGCTCGAGTGCTGACCTGCTCTACTTGCTCGATGAGGCAGGTATCTCGGTGTCTGCTGGTTCTGCCTGCCAGGCCGGAGTCGAGCGACCATCCCATGTGCTTCTTGCGATGGGCTGTTCAGAAGCCGAAGCGTCGAGCCCCCTGCGCGTCACCCTTGGCAATGGGACGACGGCCGAAGACCTCGACTCGCTGGTTTCAGTGCTTCCTGGTGTTGTTGCCAAGGCGCGAGCTGCCCGCGGGCGCTAGCGTCAGCCCCCTCGCTTAAACTGTAAGCATGCGAGTTTTGGCGGCGATGAGTGGCGGAGTTGACTCCGCGGTCGCTGCGGCGCGGGCTGTAGACGCTGGCCACGAGGTTGTTGGTGTTCACCTTGCCCTGAGCCGCATGCCGGGCACTCTGCGCACTGGCTCTCGCGGGTGCTGCACGATCGAAGACTCAATGGATGCTCAGCGCGCAGCAAACACGCTCGGAATCCCGTATTACGTCTGGGACTTCAGCGAGCGTTTCAAAGAAGACGTCGTTGACGACTTCATGGCCGAGTACGAAGCCGGACGCACCCCAAATCCTTGTATGCGCTGCAACGAGCGCATCAAGTTTGCCGCTCTCATGGAAAAGGCCCTGGCGCTTGGCTTTGACGCAGTTTGCACGGGGCATTACGCATCCGTAGTTCCCGGTGCCGATGGTCAGCTCGAACTCCACCGGGCTAGCGACTATGCCAAAGATCAGTCGTATGTGCTCGGTGTGCTCACTGCTGATCAGCTCAAGCACGCCATGTTCCCACTCTCTGATGCGCCAACAAAGGCAGATGTTCGTGCAGAAGCGGAACGCCGGGGACTATCGGTTGCCCAAAAGCCGGACAGTCACGACATTTGCTTCATCCCCGACGGTGATACGCGCGGATGGCTCGCAGACCGCATTGAGCCCGTGCCGGGCGAAGTGATCGACACCACCGGAGCAGTCGTTGGCACGCATGATGGCACGCTCGGATTTACGGTCGGTCAGCGCAAGGGTCTCAACCTCACTCGACCTGCACACGACGGCCGCCCGCGCTTTGTGCTCTCCGTCAAGCCAGCAACTAACACTGTCGTCGTCGGGCCCAAAGAGGCACTCGACATCAGCGAGATCGCCGGCGACCGATTCACCTGGTGTGGCGCCGCTCCAGTGTCGCCCGAAACGAGCTTCGACTGCGAGGTGCAGATTCGCGCACACGCAGATCCGGTTGCGGCAACCGCGCAGGTTATTGGCAGCGAGCTCGTGATTCGTCCGGTCGACCCACTCAACTCGGTCGCGACC
>JBDKLU010000071.1:0-6612 GCA_039795475.1 Actinomycetota bacterium
GAGTTCCAGGCGTACCTCGACGCAATCGCTAAAGTCGCCTAAGTGTCACCAAGGGTCGCCGATGCCCTATAAGATTGTCGGCAGAGGGCCTTTAGCTCAGTTGGTAGAGCGCCACGTTTACACCGTGGATGTCATCGGTTCGAGCCCGGTAGGGCCCACTCTCGAACAGTACGGAATAAGAAATGAGCAACGACCAGACTCCGTGGCACTCAGATGATGAGTTGGCATCGGCTCTTGAGCGTGCTTTAGAAATTCCTACTGACGGCGTTGGTGATACCGGCCAGGCGTATGACAGCCAGGCCGGTGCACCACGTACAGCGCCAAATGATTTTTCTGATCTTTTTGCTGCACTAAGTGAACGGGTTGAATCTCAGGTCACGGCTACTGAGGCAGCGCCTGCGGCAGAGATTCCTGCGGTAGAGGTTCCTGCTTTTGACGCTCCTGCCGCGACTGAATCAGCGCCAGAAATCATTGTCGAACCTGAGCGGGTATACGAGTCTCTCGATGATTTCAAACCGCGAACCAACTTCATTCCAGTTGTTACTCCTGAAGCAGATGCTGAAAATTCTGCCCCTGTTCAGAGTTCTTCTGTGCCGGTGACGAGTGCTCACGTAACTCAGCCGATTCGTTGGGACCGTAAGCGACCAACGTTCGATGAGATCATCTTCGGCACGGCCACGATCGCTGAATCGAATTAGTTTTCGCGTGAATCACTCACAGGTGTCCGTCTCAGTCTCGGAGCTTGTCGCAGCGTGTGAACGCTTGTGGCCAGGCGCTTTCGCAGAAGACTGGGACAACACAGGCCTTATTGTCGGACGGTTGAGTGACTCCGTCTCGAAGGTGCTTTTCGTCGTTGATGTTGTAGCCGCAACTGTGGACGAGGCGATTGCCGGTGGATATGACGCAATCGTCGCTCACCATCCGCTTATCTTGCGTGGTATTCAGACGGTGAGTGAATCTACGTACAAGGGCGATCTCATCGCTCGACTAATCCGCAACAACATTGCTGTCTTGGCAATGCACACAAACGCTGATGTCGTTCCCAACGGGGTATCTGACGTCATCGCTTCAACGCTGAATCTTGTCAATGCGCAGCCGATTGTGCCCTCGCAGTCTGAATCGACTGGATTGGGCCGTGTCGGCATGTTGCCTGAGCCGATGACTCTCGGTGATCTTGCCAAGAAACTCGCAGTGACATTGCCGGCAACGGTTCCTGGTATCCAAGTCTCTGGTGAATTCGGACAGACAGTTTCCACGGTTTCGCTATGTGGCGGGGCGGGTGATTCACTGCTAGCTGAACAAGCGGTTCGTTCATCTGATGTGTATATCACCAGCGATTTACGACACCACCGAGCATCCGAAGCTCGTGAGCAGGCACTCGTATCTGGTGGACCTGCACTGATTAATGTTTCGCACTGGGCAAGTGAATGGCTGTGGTTGGCAACCGGCGCGCGATCAGTATCTGAACTTGTACCAGGTGTTGCCATCGATATTTCTGAAGTGCGCACAGACCCGTGGGATTTTGTCGTCACGCAGTGACGCAAAAGCAATTGAAAGGCATAACTGTGAAGGCTGATCCTCAACTCCAGCGCATCTTGCTTGATGTTCAAGAAATTGACAACCACATTGCGGTGAACCGTCGTGCTCAGGCACAAATTCCTGAGGTTGCTCAGCGCGAGAGCCTCGCCACAGAGCTGACTTCTTTCGGTCCCGGGTTCATCGCGGCAAACGGTGCCCTCGAAGACCTTCGCGCAGAAATCGCACGAATCGAAGACGACATCAAAATGGTGGATGCTCGGTTGGCGCAAGACATTGAACGTCGCGATAGTTCTGCTTCCGCAAAAGACATCAGTGGTTTCGAGCACGAAATTGCAACCCTCAAGACTCGCAAAGAAGCGCTGGAGGAGTCAGAGCTCATCGTTATGGAGCGTCTTGAGGCGGCCGAATCAGAATTGGCAACGATCAGCGCCCGTCGCGACGAGATCACCTCGCAGATTTCAGCTCTCGATTCAAAGATCGAAGCCGAACAGGCGCGTTTGAGCGCAGAGGCGCGGTCGCTCGCGACAGAACGAGCTACCGTGACCACGACTGTGCCTGCGGACCTTCTCGCGCTGTATGAAAAGCAGCGCGAGCGGTACGGTATTGGAGCGGCTCTACTTACACGTGGGGTATCTGGCGGCAGTGGCGTGGCTCTTACAGCAAGCGATCTCGATTCGGTTCGTCACGCAGCCCCCGACGATGTGGTGTTGTGTCCTGACAGCAGTTGCATTCTCATTCGTACCGAAGAGTCTGGTCTGTGATGGCTTCGCTCATTGTTGAAGCCGACGGCGGTTCACGTGGCAACCCAGGTATCGCTGCTGGAGGAGCTGTTGTTCTGGATGGTCAAACCGGTGAACTTCTGGCTGAGGTCGGTGTCTATGTTGGTCACGCGACAAACAACGTGGCCGAATACAACGGCATGCTCGCGGGTCTCCAACGCGCATTCGAAATCAACCCGGACGCAGAAATCCACGTGCGCATGGACTCGAAACTCGTAGTGGAGCAGATGTCAGGTCGCTGGAAAATCAAGCACCCCGATATGGCGGTTCTCGCATCGCAGGCACGTGCTCTGATCGGCACGCGAAATGTCACGTTCGAGTGGATTCCACGTGAAAAGAATGCTCTCGCAGATGCGGCAGCAAATAAATCCATGGATTCAGGCGAGAGCTTTCGCGCGTAGTCTAGAAACTGCGAATGGGTTGGCCAGACGGTCGCGTCACGAAAGTGCCGAGGAACGTCCGGGCTCCACAGAGCAGGGCGGTGGGTAACACCCACCCGGGGTAACCCGCGAGAAAGTGCAACAGAGAGTAGACCGCCTCCGGCTCGTCCGGCGGTAAGGCTGAAACGGTGGTGTAAGAGACCACCAGCGGTAAAGGTAACTTTGCCGGCTAGGTAAACCTCGCCCGGAGCAAGGTCAGACAGAGAACGCTAAGGCTGCTCGCTTAGTTCTCGGGTAGACCGCTAGAGAGTGCTGGTAACAGTATTCCGAGAGAGATGGCCGTCACGAAGTTTAGACTTCGACAGAACCCGGCGTATCGGCTGACCCATTCGCTTCCGCAGCCAACACGGCTGCGCCCATGAGACCTGCATTATTCAAGAGT
Source organism: Actinomycetota bacterium (assembly GCA_039795475.1). Classification (GTDB taxonomy): domain Bacteria; phylum Actinomycetota; class Actinomycetes; order Actinomycetales; family Microbacteriaceae; genus CAIOLM01. Next base: position 3,141 of record JBDKLU010000071.1, read on the forward strand.
GTCGCTGGCACGATTGGTGTGCGCAATTCAAGCAGAGGAAGAAACTCTGCCGAGTGCTTGGATACACCGCCTCCGACGATGAAGAGCTCGGGGGAGAAGAGCATTTCTACGTGTGAGTAAAAACGTTGAAGGCGCTTGGCCCACCGCTCCCAACTCAGCTCTTTGCGTTCGCGAACGGCGTTGGATGCTCGTTTCTCCGCGTCATGACCGTCGATCTCGAGGTGACCGAGTTCAGCGTTGGGAATAAGAACTCCGTTGTAGATGAACGCACCGCCAATTCCGGTACCGAGGGTCGTCATGATGACCAAGCCCTGTGTTCCTTTGGCTGCGCCAAAACGAACCTCGGCAAGCCCCGCAGCATCCGCGTCGTTGACAAACGTGATGTCTCGACCGAGCTCGCTCTCAAAATACTTCTCGGCTTCGAGACCAACCCATGCCTGAGAGATATTTGCCGCGAGCAAGGTGACTCCGTGTCGAATGGCTGAAGGAAACGCGATTCCGACGGGAACACTGTGGTCAGCCGTTAATTGATCGACGATCTGCTTTGTAGCCGCGACGATGTCCGCCGGCTCGCCACCCGCAGGTGTTGCGACCTTGACACGCTCTGAGACAAGCTCACCAGTGTTTACGTTGACCAGTGCTGCCTTGATACCGGTTCCACCGATATCTACGCCAACGGCTAGGTTCGCCATTAGTATTCCTCGTCTGATCGGGTGAGAATTTGTGCGCCCTGAGAAGTGGCGACAATTGTGTGCTCGAACTGTGCGGTAATTGACCTGTCCTTGGTAGCGACTGTCCAGTCATCAGCCCACATCGTCCATTCGTGTGTCCCGAGCGTAAGCATGGGCTCAATGGTGAAAACCATGCCCTCTTCGATGACATCGTTGTAGGCGGGAGCCGAGTCGTAGTGGGGGATGATCAGTCCGCTGTGGAACGCTGAACCAACGCCGTGACCGGTGAAGTCGCGAACAACGCCGTAACCAAAACGTTTGGCATACGCCTCAATAGTTCGGCCAATGACATTTACTTCACGACCAGGCATCACAGCTTTGATTCCGCGCGCGAGTGCTTCTCGAGTCCGTTCAACCAGGTCAAAAACTTCTTGACTAGTTTCGCCCACGATGAAAGTTCGGTTCGTGTCTCCGTGAACGCCATCGATAAATGCCGTGATGTCGACATTGACGATGTCGCCTTCGTCGAGAACTGTGTCGTCTGGGATGCCGTGACAGATGATTTCGTTGACCGAAGTGCACAACGACTTTGGGTAGTTTCGATATCCCAGCGTCGAAGGGTAAGCGCCTGCGTTCGTGACAAAATCGTGGCCGATGGCATCCAGTTCGTCTGTTGTTATGCCCGGGCGAATAGCTTTCTCAACCGCATCGAGTGCCTGAGCAGCTATGCGCCCGGCGCGACGAATCTTCGCAATCATTTCCGGTGAGTAGACATCTCCACCCTCGAACTTTGCAGGTGCCGGCTTACCGACATACTCGGGGCGTGCAATGTGCGGGGCCACTCGACGTGTGGGACTCACGGTTCCCGGAACGAGGTGACCTGCTGAATCCTTGGGCATAAACTCAAGTTTATGGCCACGAGTGGAACTGAAAAATACTGGTACAACAGTCGCACAGGCGAAGTGGAATACGGGATGCTCAGTCCCAGCGTTGACCGCATCGGTCCGTTTGACTCGCAAACAGAAGCCGCAGCGGCTCCAGCACTCTTGCGAGATCGCGCTGAAGCCTGGGCCCGCGAAGACGAGGAGCGCGACTAGCCTCGCAAACGACTAGTTATCGTCGCTGAAGGAATGTTCTTCGCCCGGATAAACGCCGTTACGCACTTCGTCGCGGAACGTTTGAGCGGCTGAACGCAGTGTTTGCGCAACCTGTGCATATTGCTTGACGAAACGCGGAACACGTTCATCCGTCATGCCTGCAAAGTCTGTCCACACCATGAGCTGCCCGTCGCAGTGGGGGCCAGCGCCAACGCTAATCGTGGGGATGGTCAGCGTCTCAGTGATGCGCTTTGCAAGCCCTGCTGGCATCAATTCGAGAACAACGGCGAATGCGCCAGCATCCTGCACGGCGAGTGCGTCAGACACAACAGCATCGGCAGCATCTCCTCGACCTTGTACCAAGTGACCGCCGAGGCCGTGCTCACTCTGTGGAGTGAATCCGACGTGTCCCATTACGGGAATGCCTGATTCGACAATTCGGCGTATTTGGGGTGCGCTTCGAACACCGCCCTCGAGCTTGACGGCGTGCGCGTGTGTTTCTTTCATGAAGCGCATTGCTGTTCGTAATGCAAGGTCAGGGCCTTCTTCATAAGAACCGAAAGGCATGTCTGCAATGACAAGTGCACGTGTAACACTCGTGGCAACTGCACGAGTCAGAGGGATCAATTCGTCGAGACTGACAGGAATCGTAGAGTCGTATCCCAACACAACATTTGCCGCGGAATCGCCAACAAGAAGGAAATCAATGTCGGCCTCGTCAAAGATCTTCGCGGTGAGCATGTCATAGCTCGTCAAGCCAACAATCTTTACTCCGTCAGCTTTTGCCTGAGCGAAGTGGCGAGTTCGCACTCGTTTGCGGGCGACCGGTTCGGTTGTCATGTCTAAAGTCTAGGCGCGCGACGTAATGGGCAGGCGACGGTCTCGCCCGAACGCCATTTCGGAGATTTTTGGACCAATCGCGCCCTGTCGACGTTTCCACTCGGCTCGATCTACGAGCCCAATAACTCGTGTGACCGTTGCGCTATCAAAACCGAGGGCGACAACGTCTTCTAGGGAAAGGCGCCGAGTGATGTACGCGTCAAGGATTGCGTCAAGAATCTCGTATGGGGGCAGTGAGTCCTGATCGACTTGACCGGGCCGTAGCTCAGCAGAAGGCGGCTTGATAATGCTGTTTTCGGGAATTGGCGCAATGAGACCATTCGCTTCGGCCTGTTCATTTCGCCACCGTGCAAGGTCCCAGACAAGCATCTTGGGCACGTCTTTAATGGGGGCGAAGCCGCCAACTGAATCTCCATAGATAGTGGAGTAACCGACAGCAATCTCAGTCTTGTTTCCCGTGGTGAGGACCAAGTGTCCCTCAGCGTTTGATAGCCCCATTAAAATCACGCCGCGCATTCGTGCTTGTAGATTTTCTGCTGCGACACCGTCTAGGTGCAGTTGACTTTCAACGGGGGAGACCATGTCAGAGATGGCTTCAGTGCGAATATCGATTCCGAGGCGTTCGGCCAATTCATCAGCGTCTGAGCGTGAGTGATCGGATGACCATTGGCTTGGCATTGAAACGCCAAAGACGCGGTCGGCGCCCAAGGCGTCAACGGCCAGCGCTGCACAAACAGCGGAATCGATTCCACCTGAAAGTCCAAGGATGACCGATGGGAATCCGTTCTTGTTCACGTAGTCACGTAGGCCTAGTGCTAACGCGTTCCAAATCTGCTCGCGACTGTCGTGATGTGGCTCGTTGAT